>JAENXB010000219.1 GCA_016649785.1 Flavobacteriaceae bacterium | reverse complement strand
GATAGAAAAAAGCGGGCATCCACAAAGCGGGTTTTATTTAAACAATTTAACCGAATTAAAAAATACGCTGGTTGCCCTGGATAAAGCCGGAAAAAAAGTATTGCTAATTGGTGTTTCTTTTGCCCTGTTGGATTTGATAGGATCACATCAATTTAAGCTTAAAAACACTGTTGTTATGGAAACCGGGGGAATGAAGGGACGTCGCAAGGAAATGATCCGGGAAGAGCTTCATCAAATTTTAAGAAAGGGTTTTGGGGTAGATCAGATCCATAGCGAATATGGCATGACCGAACTGCTTTCACAGGCATATTCAAAAGGAGGTGGGATTTTTCAATGTCCGAAATGGATGAAGATCCTGATTCGGGATCCGGAAGACGCTCTTGCCTACCTCTCTCCCGGAAAAACAGGAGGAATCAATGTAATTGACCTGGCAAACCTGGATTCCTGCGCTTTTATTGCAACCCAGGACCTGGGAAAAAAGCATCCGGATGGCTCAATTGAAATTATGGGCCGATTTGATTCCAGTGACATTCGCGGATGCAATTTGTTGATCTTATAAGTCCGTGCTTCTCTATTTCCTAAAAACTGCTCCTTTGTAAATGGTTGAAACCATTGCATTTTTATAACCCACGATTAAAATCGTGGGTTTAATAAGGTGTGCAACTATCCCAACCGTTTTAACGGTTTTCCCATACTCCATTTGAAAGCTAAGAGCACATTTTTAATTCGCGAATAAAATCTATAATTGAAAAGCCCAATAACAATATCCATCCACTCAAAACAAACTGACTTCATAAGAGAAATTTGAAGCCTGTGTTAAAACTCAGTTAAAATTGTAATGATTTGAATTTTTCCCGACAAATCCAAAGTAAGCAGAATTTTTGGTTAGGTTTTTGTTTACAATAAGCTAGATGAAATTTTTTTCATATTAGATTGGTTAGTTAGTTGCAAAGCCCTTTAGACATCTGTTTAGAGGGCTTTCGTAATTTACACAATCCTTATAATATAGATATTGCGCTTTCCCTTATTTAAAATAACGTATTTATTATTGATCAAATCTGAACTTGTAATTTGATAATTCTCTCCAACTTTCTCTTTATTCACCGAAATTGCGTTTTCTTTTAAGGCTCTTCTCGCCTCCCCGTTCGATTTCAGAAAATCTGTTTTTGCTGAAAGGGCCGCGATCATGTCTAATCCGGATTCTATTTCAGCCCGTGAAATTTCAGCTTGTGGCACGCCTTCAAATACATCCAGCAATGTGGCCTCATCCAGGTTTTTTAAGTCACCCGCCGTACTTTTTCCGAATAAAACTTCAGAAGCCTTTACCGCATTTTCATATTCCTCTTCACTATGAACCGTAATAGTTACTTCTTTTGACAAAACCTTCTGAAGCAATCGCAAATGAGGAGCTTCTTTATGCTGAGAAATAAGTTTCTGAATTGTCTCTTTGTCTAAGAAAGTGAATATTTTAATGTACTTTTCGGCATCCTCATCACTGGAATTCAACCAATATTGATAAAATTTATAAGGAGATGTCCTGTTGGAATCCAACCAGATGTTCCCGCTTTCACTTTTTCCAAATTTACTTCCATCGCTTTTGGTGATCAACGGGCAGGTAAGCGCAAAACCTTTTCCCTGATCCACCCGTCGAATAAGTTCGGTGCCGGTTGTAATATTTCCCCATTGATCACTCCCTCCCATTTGGAGAGTACATTTAAATTCCCTGTATAAATGAAGAAAATCATATCCCTGCACCAACTGATAGGTGAATTCCGTAAAAGACATCCCCTCTGTTCCTTCGCCTGAAATACGATTTTTCACAGATTCTTTAGAAATCATATAATTTACCGTAATATGTTTTCCAATATCCCTGATAAATTCGAGAAAACCGAAATCCTTCATCCAATCGTAATTATTCACCATGAAGGCCTCATTTTTGGCTCCGGATGAGAAGTCCAAAAATTGGGATAACTGTTCGCGAACACATTCCTGATTATGACGCAGGGTAGCTTCATCAAGTAAATTTCGTTCGCTCGATTTTCCGGAAGGATCCCCTATCATTCCCGTTGCTCCTCCAACCAACGCAACCGGTTTATGCCCGCAACGCTGGTAATGTGCCAGTAACATAATAGGAACCAAATTCCCAATATGAAGAGAATCTGCCGTTGGATCAAAACCAACATAAGCAGATCGCATTTTTTCCATTAAATGTTCTTCGGTTCCCGGCATAACGTCATGCAACATTCCGCGCCAGGTAATTTCTTCGACAAAATTCATTTTCATATTCATTTATAGATTTTAAATATTCCGGTTCAGGTTTCTTTTCAGAAATGCATCCGGAAAAATCGGGTTTCAACAATTTAGGGAAAGCTTCCTCATAAAACCCGAAAAAATACTTGTAAAACGGGATTTCCCACTTAAAACAGCGGTAAAGATACCATTAACTGTGATTTTTCCTAAGTTGAAATCGCTATATTTACCCCATGATTTTAGTAACCGGAGGAACAGGTTTGGTAGGATCGCATTTGTTGCTCGAATTAGTGAAATCTGGCGATAAAGTGCGGGCAATTCACAGAAAAGACAGCGATCTTCAGGCTGTTAAGAAGGTATTTTCCTATTACATCCCTGCTGATGAAATTGACTTTTTATTCAGCAAAATTGAATGGAAAGAAGCCGACCTGAATGATATTCCGGCCCTGACAGAAGCTTTTACGGGAATTACCACCGTTTACCATTGTGCGGCATTGATCTCCTTTGATACTTCAGATGAAAAAGCTTTGCGCAAAATAAACATTGAAGGAACAGCCAATATTGTCAATTTGTGTGTTGTTTTTAAGATTGAAAAACTTTGCTACATAAGTTCAATTGCCACAATGGACGTAAGCCTGGGCGAAAAATTTGTGACCGAAAACTTTACCTGGAACCAGGAAAAATACCACAACGAATACGCGATCTCAAAACACGGAGCGGAAATTGAAGTTTGGCGCGGTACTCAGGAAGGTGTGCCGGCAATTATCCTGAATCCGGGAGTTATATTGGGGCCTGGTTTCTGGAATACGGGCAGTGGTCAATTATTTAAGAAAATAGATGAAGGTTTAAATTATCATTTTCCAAAAACAACAGGATTTGTAGGGGTACCGGATGTGGTAAACGCTGCAATCACTGTGATGGGATCAAACATCCAAAATGAGCAATATATAGTGGTTGCTGAAAATTTGAGCTTTACAGAAGTATTGGGACTTGTAGCGGGAAGCATTCAAAAACCTTCCCCAAATAAACCCTTAAAGCCCTGGATGGTCTTTATAGGATGGATTTATCAATCTATCGCAAGTTCCCTGTTTGGGACTAAAA
The DNA here is from genome assembly GCA_016649785.1 of Flavobacteriaceae bacterium. Taxonomy (GTDB): domain Bacteria; phylum Bacteroidota; class Bacteroidia; order Flavobacteriales; family Flavobacteriaceae; genus Gillisia. Next base: position 1,152 of record JAENXB010000219.1, on the reverse strand, counting down.
AACTTATTACCCAGGAAGATTATAAATCGTTGTTCAAACATTCTTTTTATAGCTCCGCGAAGTTAAAATCGGAATTCTCGTTTGAATATACTCCAGTAAGGGAAGTGATCCTTGAAACCGGAAAAATATTCAGAAAAGGACAATTGAATTAATATTCATCTTCAATTCTCCTTTCCCTTTGCCTTTGTGCAGGTATCAATTTTAAACTATCGAGTAATTTCCGATTTTTCTGAGGCTTTTCTATTAAAGAATCTGCTGTGGCTTTCGCCGCACGGATAGAATCCTCAACGCAATTTTCTTCGGCCTGAACTACTTCAAGATCGGTCTTCATTTTATCCAGATTCAACTTTACCTGGTTGTAAATTTTTTTAAATTGGGTGTAATTTTTAGCGTAGTACTCGGTGCTTTGAGCGAGTTGAAGGCTGTCTATTTGATGTTTTTTGTATAAATAAGTTTTAAGAGGCAAGCCGGTTTCCTCCAGGATCTTCTTGTTATAATTTTTAGCAGAATATAAAATGGACAAGTCGGTTAATACCTCCACCATTTTTTGTTCGGGAATAAGGCTATCCGGCTTTTTGATTTCCTCCACATTTTGGCAGGAAACCAGCAAAACCGCAAATATCAAGATCCATTTAAATTTCATGTTTTTACCTGTCAAATGTCAACTGTTCTGCACCTTTGGCAAAGGGAAGGAATTGGAAATTTTTATATACCAATCTGCCATTGACAAAAGTATGGGTAATCCTGGATTTAAAGGTTACACCATCAAAAGGGGACCATCCACATTTATAAACCGTATTACTGGGTTGTACGGCCCATGGGGCATTCAAATCTACCAGGACCAAATCGGCTTTGTAACCAACTCTTATAAATCCGCGCTTTTCTATTTGATATAAAATTGCAGGATTATGACACATTTTTTCCACTATTTTTTCCAGGCTAATTTTTTCCTGGTGATGCAATTGAAGCATTACTGGAAGTGCATGTTGCACCAAAGGTCCTCCACTTGGTGCTTTAGTATAAATATTTTTCTTTTCCTCCTTTGTATGCGGAGCGTGATCTGTAGCCACTACATCAATGTGATTATCAATTAGTCCTTGCATTAATGCTTCTTGGTCATGTTTGGTTTTAATCGCGGGATTCCATTTTATT
>JAENXB010000008.1 GCA_016649785.1 Flavobacteriaceae bacterium | reverse complement strand
GCGGGGTTTGCAACTTCGGTAAAGCTAAGTCCAACCGGAATTAATTCTCCGTTCACCGGAGCGTGCCCGTCAATTACATTGGTGTAATCCTCAATCTGCCTCCAGGAAATCGCTGTTTTTGACATTTCCAGGGGTTTTAGAAAATTATCCCTTATAAAATCATCATAATCCCTTCCTGAAACCCGGGTCACAACTTCTCCCGCCACTATATATAACAGGTTGTCATAATCGTATTTTGACCTAAAGGAAGATACCGGTTTCAAATAACGAAGGTTATGGATCAATTGTGATCTATCGGTAACATTTGAAGCCGGAAAAACCATCATATCCCCCGCGCCAAGTCCTAAACCGCTGCGATGGGTTAGCAGATCCCGAACCGTAAATTCAGAAGTCACATAAGGATCATATAATTTAAATTCCGGAATAATATCGGTGACTTTAGTATCCCAGTCAAGTTTTCCCTGATCGATAAGTTTACCGAGTGCAGCACTGGTAAAAGCCTTGGTATTTGAGGCAATTCCAAAAAGTGTGTTTTCATCAACCTTCCCGCCAGACTTCAGAGAACGAGTCCCGTAACCTTTAATATGGATCACTTTTCCATCTTTTAGAACTGCCACCGCGATTCCCGGAACATCAAAAGTTGTGAGTGTTTTTTCAACCAGGCTATCAATTTGTTTGCTGCTGAGGGCTTGTGCCGAACTTAATAAAGAAAAGAAGAAAAAGAAAGAAAAGAAAATAAAAATCTTGTGAAAGTGATTTTTCATAGATCTATTTTAAGTGAAAATTGCATATATTCCTATGGTTTAAAGGTATTAAAATCTTTTCTAAGGGAAACCTGAAAAATAATGTTGCCAATTTCAATATTATTCCCAAATTGATGGTGCTTTTAAAATATTATTCCAAATAATGGCATTTTCTCCAATATAAAAACGCATCAGCTATAAGAACTGATGCGTTTTTTATTTTTATGGACTTAAACTTATTCCACGATGAACTTACCTTTCATAATAGCGTAATGTCCAGGGAAGCTACAAATAAAATCGTAAGTCCCGGCAGCAGGAGCTACAAACTCAATGGTATCAGACTCTCCACCACTAAGAAGTTTGGTGTGAGCAATAACCTGGGTTGTACCTGCAGGAACATAATCAGTAGCTTTTGCTGCTACAGCAGCCTGTCCAAATGCTCCAATTTCTGTACCCTGGGTTAATAAAACCCAGTTGTGACCCATCACGTTTTTATCCATTTTCCCTATATGTTTAAGGGTTATTCTCACCGTTTGTCCGGCTTTCACCTTCATTTCCGCCATATTAAACTGCATCTGATCATTCCCGGTAATTGTAATTTCAACTACATTTTCATCCTGTGCTGATTTTTCCTGGGTAACACTTTCAGTAGTCTCGGCAGGTTGGTCGGTTAGTTTTATTTGTTCTTTCTCTTTCTTTTCACCACAACTTACCATTGCAATAGCGGTTAAAACTAACATTAACTTTTTGAAATTTTTCATATTTAATTGATTTAATTAATTTAAAACTTAGAAATAAACCTTTACTTCCAATTTATCAGGATGCTAAGATAATGGAAATAAGTCTGACAATTAATTCCTAATTGAAATTTAATCTAATAGCGTTTTGATGGATAATTCTGTAACGTCGGGCTCTTTCCTATTTACTTCATTACAACTTCACTTCACAATTGAATCACTTTGAATCTCAATTAATCATTATCAACATCAAGTTTGAAAATTTTAAAAATGAAAAATAGAATGTCAAATCAGGCAATGATATATAGGCATGGACATCAACAAAACCATAAACTTTTTCCACTTTCCACTAATGTTGACAAAAATAAAAGTATTTAAATACTTTTATTTATAAATATCCCTTATCTTTGTACAATCACATAAACAAAAACAACAGTTATGGAAACAAAAACAGTGAATATACTCAACGTAAGCGTACTGCCACCACAGCTTAAACATCCCACAATTTTTGCCCGTTTTGATGAATTGTCCGGTGGCGAAAACCTGATCATTCACAATGACCATGATCCCAAACCACTGTATTATCATTTACTTGGTGAAAGAGGAAACATATTTACCTGGGAATATCTGGAAGATGGTCCTGAATTATTCAGAATAAAAATCACAAAAAATAAGGAAGCTTTATCCAAAAAAGAGGACGTGGAAAATATCAATGAACCGGTGAATAAGGCTTCGGCATCTGAAAAAGAAAATATTCTAAATGTATCTTTAATAGAACCAAAACTTAAACATCCCACTATTTTTGTGAGATTTGACGAATTGATTGAGAGAGAAAGTTTGACCATTCACAATGATCACGATCCCAAACCACTTTATTATCAATTATTGGGAGAAAGAGGGAATATTTTTACCTGGGAATATTTGCAAGAGGGACCGGATTTATGGAGGGTCAAGATTTCCAAAAAACTTTCGGGAGAAGACGATGAAACCCTAGGCGAAATAGCTGTAAAAGATTTGCGCAAAGCGGAAGTATTTAAAAAATATGGACTTGATTTTTGCTGTGGAGGAAAGAAAACGGTAAAACAAGCCTGCGCGGAAAAAGGATTGGATGTAACCAAGATCGAACAGGAATTACAGGCAGCCGATAAAACTGTTTCGAACTCACGTCCTTTACCTTATAATGACTGGAACCTTGATTTTCTTGCAGACTATATTGTAAATACTCATCACAGTTATGTGCGAAAAACCCTGCCCGATTTGCGTTCTTTTTCAACTAAGGTAGCAAGTGTGCATGGAGAAAATCATCCCGAATTATTCGAGATCAGCCGATTGGTTGAGCAAGTATGCCAGGAATTATCTGAACATATGGTTAGTGAAGAAACTATTTTATTCCCGTACGTTAAACATATAGTGGCGGCAAAAAATAATAATTCTGCCAGTGTAAAATTTGAAAATTATGACAGCATAAAAACTCCTATCGATATGTTGGAAATGGAACATGAAGCCGTGGGAAATAGTTTAGAAACAATAAGGGAACTCAGCAATAATTATACACTGCCCGAAGATTCCTGTGCCAGTTATTCCTATTTGTATAAAACATTGGATGAATTCGAAAGTGACCTTTTCATTCATATACATTTAGAAAACAACATTTTGTTTCCAAAGGCAATTGAGTTGGAGAAAGAAATTGACTAAAAAATGTTATATTGTTAAAAATCGAGGCACGCCTGACACCTCTCAGGCAAGCGCTTCGTGATTAAAATTTATCGGATTGGCTTATGAAAAATGGGATGATGCCCAGAATTTCAGATATGAACAAAACGCTGAATTAAAAAATAGTAGCGACACAGAAATTGCCAGCACTATTTTTAAATCCATAGACAAACGTCTGGATAATTATAATAATTATTTCGAATAACTATGATCATTAATTCTGACACAAAAATAGCCGCGATTTTAAAACAAAATCCGGCAGCATTGGATGCTATTGTAAGTATTACGCCCAAATTTGAAAAATTGAGGAATCCACTTTTGAGAAAATTAATGGCCGGCCGTACCAGCATTGGAATGGCATCCAAAATAAGCGGATGTAGTGTAACCGATTTTTTTAAAAAGTTGGAACCTTTAGGATTTGAGATAGATAATACAACTATGAAAGTTATAAATGAAGAAAAACCGAAGCTTCCCTCCTTTTTTAAATCCCTGAAACCCGAGCAGATCAAGGAATTTGATGTCCGGCCAATAATTGATGAAGGTGAAGATCCCTTGAAAATGATTATAAAAAACGTAAAGAATATTCAACCCGGGGAAGCGCTAAAGATCATTAATAGTTTTGAACCCACTCCTTTGATCTCATTATTAAAAAAACAAGGTTTTGAATCTTATGTGAATAAAATTGAAGATCAATTGGTAGAAACCTATTTTTACAGAACAGGTCCCGGTTCAGTTGAAATAAATGAAAAAGAAAATATAGCTGAAGACTGGGATGCTATCCTGCAAAAGTTTCAGGATAAACTCCAGATGGTAGATGTACGCCAACTGGAAATGCCCCTGCCAATGCATAGAATTTTGGAAGCCCTGGATAATTTACCGGAGGATTCAGCATTGTTTGTTTATCACAAACGCATCCCCGTATTTTTATTACCCGAATTGGCTGAAAGAAAATTTGACTACCGTATTAAAGAGATCTGCGATGGAGAAGTTCAACTTTTAATTTTTAAAAGCTGATATGTTTTCCGATAATAATAACTTAGTTAAAAACACCTCCCATAAAGTGGTGCTGCCGTTTTATTTATACGCGGCTTTCGCTTTTCTGGCAGCAACAATCCTCTTGTTTCTTTCTACAAACGCTTTAAATCAGCATTATTTTAATCCAAAAATAATGGCCATTACTCATATAATGGCTTTGGGTTGGGGCACTATGATGATTTTGGGAGCAAGTCACCAGTTGGTTCCTGTAATAATTGAAGGAAAATTATTCAGCAATATTTTGGCCCATTTCTCTTTTATTACGGCGGCAATAGGAATCCCTTTACTTGCTTATGGGTTTTATGTTTTTAATATGGGCTGGCCGGCTCAATGGGGTGCAATATTGATTAATACAGCCATACTGTCCTATTTGGGAAACTTAACTTTAAGTATGATCAAAAGGAAAAAAGTAAATGTTCACGCCACATTTGTTTTAACCGCAGCTTTATGGTTATTTGTAACAACCCTGGTCGGGCTTTTATTGGTGTACAATTTTTCGGATCCCATTTTACCGACAGATTCCTTGCATTATCTCTCTTTACACGCTCATCTTGGAATAATTGGTTGGTTTCTTCTGCTCGTAATAGGAGTAGGTTCCCGGTTGATCCCAATGTTCCTGATCTCTAAATACAGCAACACAAAATTATTATGGCTGATTTTTGGGTTGATAAACGCAGGCTTACTCACTTTTATAATTTTCTTCCTGTATGTTCCCCAAATATCTTTTTATTTGATCTCTTTTGCCTCCATCCTTTTTGGCATTGGATCTTTCGGGTATTATTGTTACCATAGTTTTAAACAACGCATCCGGAAAAAGGTAGATGAAATAATGAAAATTTCGTTATTGTCGGTAATTATGATGTTTTTACCCGTAATCTTGTTGTTCACCATCATTGTTTGGTTGCTGATTAATTCCATCAATCCTCAATTGGTTTTGGTATATGGTTTTGTGATTTTCTTTGGTTGGATAACCGCGATTATATTGGGGATGACATTTAAAACCTTGCCTTTTATTGTCTGGAATAAAGTGTACCATCTGCAGGCAGGCCTTGGAAAAACACCCAATCCCAAGGATATGTTCAGCAGTAAAATTTTTAGTTTGATGAGTATAGCTTACCTGGCCGGGTTTATATTGTTTCTCATTGGCGTTTATTTAGCCAATAATTTACTGCTCAAATTGGCTTCTTTTTTATTGTTACTGGCCGCACTATTTTATAACTGGAATGTACTAAAAATATTTTCACATAAATCTGTAAAATTATGAATGAAATAACCAATAATCCTATTAAATGCGCACTTGCATTAGAGGCACTAAAAGATGTAATTGACCCGGAAATTGGGTTGAATGTGGTGGATTTGGGTTTAATTTATCAGGTGGATTTTGATGAGGAAAATTCAAAGATCAATACTGTTTTTACACTTACCACTCAATTCTGCCCTATGGGAGAATCTATTACCGAAGCCGTTAAACGGGCTCTGGAAAATGCATTTCCGCTGATGGAAGTAGATCTGGAACTCACTTTTGATCCGGCCTGGAACCAGGAAATGATATCTGAAGCGGGAATAAACTTTCTTAATCAATAAATATGCTGAGCCTTACCTGCAAAACTGCCATCAAAGCTGTTATATATCTGTCATCAAAATTAGAATCCGGGGAAAAATCAGGAATTAAAGAAATTTCCGGATTTATTGATGCCAGTGAACACTCTGTTGGAAAGTTGTTACAATTATTGGTGAAGGAAGAAGTGATCTGTAGTTCGAAAGGTCCCAAAGGCGGGTTTTATATTACCGAAGATCAGTATCAACAACCCATCATAAATATTATTGAAACAATTGATGGAAAAAATGTATTTAATCAATGCGGTCTTGGTTTTCACAAATGTTCTTCAGATCATCCCTGTCCAATTCACGATGACTATAAAACGGTAAGAGACCTTTTTGAAAATCTTTGCAGGGAGAAGAAAATTGTGGATCTGTGTGAACCTGTAAATAATGGGCTGGCCTATCTGATAGGTTAAATTTATCTTCAAAGCAAAGAGAAAATTCAGCACAAATTGCTTAAAATTTCACATCCAATAATGTTCCGGACAATTGCAATAAATTGATCTCGGCCAATTTAGCGTCAAATTTAGCTGTATCCCGATTGACTTTAGCATTGATTAAATTGACTTGTGCCTGACGAAATTCAATGGAAGTAATTTGTCCTAACTTAAACTGTTCTTCAGAGCGTTGAAAATTTCTATTATTTGTCAGTAGGTTTTTTTCTTGTGTTTGAAGCACAAATAATTGGTTTTGGTAGGTTTCAAAAGCATTGGACACATCCAGTACAACTTGCTGTTCAATTTGTTTTTTGAGAATTTCTTCGTTCTCAATAGCAATCTTAGAGTTTTTCACCCTATTGATGTTACTCCCATCAAATATATTCCAACTTAAAGTGGCAGTACCCGAAAAACCATAGGCTTCCTGTGAGGATAGGAAAGCTGCAGAATTATTTTGAAACTCCGCCCAATTATAACTTCCCGAAACCCCCAGGGTTGGCAGAAAATCCGATCGATCGACTTTTAAATCATATTTACGAATGTTGATATTAGTATCGGCTTGCAAGAGCGAAACATTGTTCTTTTTAGCTTCTTCAAGCAGCAAATCCAATCTCAATGTCGGGATAAAGGTTACCAAGGTGTCAACATCAAAATCTGTTTGAACTTCCCTACCCATCACAAAGTTCAGGTCTCGTTTTGCGTTCATATAGAGCTGTTCTGTATTCAGAAAAACAATGCTATCGTTGTTGACATCAACTTCGGCATTGAGAACATCGAGTTGGGTATTTTGTCCGTATTCATAGACGTATTTGGCACGAATCAACCTGTTTTTGGAAATCTGCAACGATTGTTGTGCGGTTTGTGCCGTTTGTTTGAGCCTTGCCACATCAAAATATCCGGTCATTAATTGAAAAATGGTTGCTTCAATGGTTTGCCGGGCCTGAAGTTCCGAGAGTTGATAGGTTTCCTTTAGTCTTTTGTAATTGTACAAGCGGCCCAAACCATCAAACAAGGTGTAATTAATGGTGCCTGCGGCATTGTACCGACGTGATTCGGCATTGATGAGTTCGGTAGAAGAGCCATCCCTGAACTGTGCAGTATTGTTGTGGTCCCGAACATAAGTAGCATTGGAACTCGCAGTTACAGTTGGGAGATAGCCACTATTGAGCAGACCATCGTTATTATCGGCAATTTTAAGGTCGTTTTTGGCCATCTGAACACCATAGTTGTTTTCCAGGGTGATTTTGACAGCCTCTTCCTTGGTTAATATTTCCTGTGCGACCCCATTTAGGCTCCAGACCGACAGGAAAATAAAAAAGATTATTGAATTATTGGATATTTTCATCTTCTTGTTGTGCTGCTTTAAGTTCTTTAATGGAGTTTTCCAATTCTTCCCGAGGCACCCTTTCCCCGCTTCTCAACCATTTTACATGTCCTTTCAAACTATTATTGAAGGAAAGAAATATAGGCAGAATGAATAGGGTCAACAGGGATGCAAAAGCGATCCCGTAAGAAATTGAGATGGCCATAGGTTTGAGAAACTGAGCCTGACGACTTCCCTCAAGAAGCAATGGTGCCATTCCTGCCACAGTGGTTACCGTAGTAAGGAGAATTGCCCTGAACCTTGTGCGCCCGGCCTGGATGAGTGCCTCTTCAAATTTGACATCCTCCCTTAATAAACTGTTGAATTTATGGATCAGTACCAAACCATCATTCACCATCACGCCAATCAACGCGATAATTCCTAACCAGGACAATATATTGACCGGGAAACCGTGAAGCAAATGTCCCCAGGCTACAGCGATGATGCTAAATGGAATGAGGAGCATCAGGATAATAGGCTGACTTAAAGACCGGAACGTAAAGGCTATGGTCACAAAAATCAGAAATAGGATCACCAGGGATACTTTAGAAGCCGAATTCTGAATTTTAGCTGCCTCCCGACTTTGACCTTCGTATGAAACTTTCACAGAAGGAAATTTACTGAGAATAGCCGGTACTACATTATTTTTGATATCGTCTAAAATAGCACCCGAGTTGGAGTTAGGGTTTTCCAAATCGGCATTCACCTGAATTTCCCGCAAACCATCCAGATGATTGATGGCCACTTCTCCACGAACTATTTCGTACTCTGCAATTTCTGAAAACGGTACACGCTGCCCGGAAGGAGTAATAATACGCATATCGTCCAAATTATTTATTGAAGACCTGTTGGATCGCTCATATCTTGTCCACACCTTGATTTTATCCTGGCCCCTTTGGAAGCGCTGTGCCTGAAAACCAAAAAATCCATTGCGAACCTGTGCCATCACAGTTTGATAGTCCAATCCTACCAGATAGGCATTTTCTTTGAGTTTTACACGAATTTCCTTGATGCCCTCCGGATCATTGTCATTCACATCCTTCAGCAACGGGTTTTCTCTCATGTTTTTCTTGAGTTCATTTTTGGCCAAACGGAGTTGTTCAGTATTGTTGCCCAATAAAGAAACCGAAACCGGACTCCCTCCAAAGTTCCCGCCAAATCCAAACGTAAGGGTTTCAACTCCATAAACAGGCCCTACTTTGTCCCGAACGGCATTGGTAATGACAAATGATTCTAAATTGCGTTCTTCCCCGGGCAACAAATTGATTTGCAGGGAAGCATTTGAAGAACCAGGCCCAAGTCGCTTGATGATGTTTTCAACTACCTGTTTGTTCCCCGTTTGTTTTTTGGTCAAATCCTCATTGACCAACCATGCATTAGCTTCAATCATACTGATGATGGAATCTGTGATTTTTGCGTTTGTCCCCTCCGGCATGGCAAGGCTTATAGTAACCCGGTCACTTGCAACTCTCGGGAAAAGGGATCTTCCTATAATTCCACTTGACATAGAAGCAATGGTAAGGATCAAAATGGCTAACAAGGATGAAAAGGTAATTAACTTGTTCCTCATAAATACAGTCAGCACAGGAACGTAAAGCCGGTCCCGCAGGAATTCCATGGCACGGTCTCCATAGCGGTTTACTATTTTGAATTTATCAAAAGCCCTGTCAATCCTATTGCGTATACCCGGGCCTATATTTCCCTCGTGCACCAAAGCTTTGGAGTGCGCAATATGGGCAGGCAAAATGAGTAAAGCTTCAATAAGCGAAACTGCCAAAGTAATCATTACAATTTTTGACACTTCCCCAAAGAAATCACCGATCCGGCTGTCCAAAAACAGGAAGGCAGAAAAGGCTAAAATAGTTGTAATTATAGAGGATACAATAGGAGCAATCACTTCCATGGTACCATCTATTGCAGCCCGTACGCGTGATTTTCCGCGTTCGAAATGTTGATAGATATTTTCTGCCACCACAATACCATCATCTACCAGAATACCCACCACCACGATCATTCCGAACAGTGAAAGCAAGTTAATGGTGATGCCTAATTGTGACGCAAAAACAAACATTCCCAGAAATGAAAGTGGAATCCCTATACCCACCCAGAAAGCCATTCGGATATTGAGAAATATGGCGAGAATCAAAAATACAAGCGTAACACCAAACATCCCATTGCCCAACAAGAGTTCTGTACGCTGATTCAGGGTGATAGAAGAGTCATTGACCACATCCAACCGAATGTTATGGTGGGTTTGATTGTATGTTTCTATGTACTTATTTACCTGAGCCGCTGTTGAAATTAAATCCTCGCTATTGGTATTGCTGACATTCACATTAACCGAAAGATCGCCATTAAAGTAAGAGGCATTTGGGGTTTCTTCAAACCGATCTCTTACAGTTGCGACATCGCTAAGGCGAATGACTCGTCCGGAATTGTCCGCCCGAACAACAATATCATTTAACCTTTCTCCAAAATAAGATCGGTTATTGGCCCTGATCAGATATTCTTCTGCATCGGTTTTGATATTTCCCCCGGTAATCAATATATTTTCGCGGGAAACGGCCTGCGCAACCTCCTGGAAACTTAAATCATAGGCCTGCAAATCAGTTTCTCTTACGGCAATCTCTATTTCTTCCTCCGGATATCCTGTAATTTCAATTTGTGATATCCCTTCCATCCCGCGTAGATCATTCTCAATATCGCGGGTAATCTGCTTGAGAGTTGCCAAACCGATGTTGTTCCCGCTGACAGCAAAACTGATCGTCTGGCGAATATTTTCGACTTTTGCCACCACCAAAGGTTCCATACCCGTTGGAAAAGAAGGAACTCTATCTACCGCATTTTTTACGTCGGCCAACACTACATCTATATCGGCTTCTTTTTCTTTCTTCAACTGTTATGGAGGCAGAATTTTCCCTGGAGACCGAGGTTACGCGATCAACTCCTACCAAGCCTTTTAGATTATCTTCAATTTTCACAACCACACCTTCTTCAATCTCTTGAGGAGAAGCACCGGGATAAGCAGCAGTAATGGTAACAATTTCCGAATCTGTCAATGGGAAAAAAGAGGATTTCATAGACAAAAACCCAAACACCCCAAACAGGACAAAGAAAATAATAAAGACTTGTACAGCAACGGGATATTTTATAAAATATTCGATGACTTTTTTCATGGCATTTGCTTTTATTCTGCTAATATTTGAACAAGCATGCCTGCATAAGCACCGGGAATACTTTTAGAAAGAATTTTTGTCCCATCCGGAACCCCTTTGATTATTACCCGCTGATCTCCAAAATAAACCGGGCTCACCTCGATTAAATCCAAAACAGAATCCCTTACGACAAAGAGCTGTTTGTCATCACGGAGCAAACTGCGAGGTACCTCAATCACATTGTCAATATCTTCCCCCTTGATGGAAGCCTCTAAATAAAGACCTTCTTTAAGGCTTTCACCTGCTACACTTATAAATACCTTGATGGTTTGTGAGTTTAAATCTATCCGTGGATTAATTCGCACCACCTTTCCTTCAAAAACCTGTGTTTTATTGATATTATCAAGCCTGACAACCTCACCTATTTTAAGAAATTCAGCAAAGGATTTGTTCACAGAAACCCCAAGTTCATAAATACCCGGATCAATAAATTCCCCCATTTTTTGGCCACTGCGTACCAAAGTTCCTTCGGTGACAAGCGTTTCGGTCAAAATACCTGAAAACGGTGCTCTCAAAATATATTTAGACAAACGTTCCTCAAGGTTTTTGACATTGTAAAAAGTGGAAATAACATTTCTGCCTGCCAGAAACAACCGTTCTTGTTCTGAGGTAATTTCGGGTAGTTTAGGAACTGATTTATCAATATCGAAATTAATTAGATAAGCTTGCCATTTATCGAAAAATTGAGGATAATCGAGTTTCAAATCAGGCATCACAGAAGCAATAAGATTATAAAAACTACTTTTTTGAGACTGCACGGAAGCATAAAACTCGGAGGCATCCAATTTCAATAAGGCTTCTCCGGCATTGTAGCGCTGCCCTTCTCTAAAAAGTTTCCCCGTAGATTGCAAAATGCCCTGAACTTCGGAATACAACTCTACTTTCTTGAGTGCAACCAGATTGCCATTGGCAGTAATAACTACCGGTAAAGTCTTGTTTAAGACCGTATCCACAAATACTTTTTGAACAATCAGGGACGATTTAGGAATGATCTTATTTTGACTGTCAATAATATACTTACCTATAAAAAGAGCACTAAGCAGTATAACTATGCTGATAACAATATTGATGATTTTTCTCACGTTTTAAAAGGCGTTATTTCAGACATTTCTATTAGGTTATTTTTTTAATTTTTTAGGTTTCAATTGTTTTATAGATTTTATAATACAATTGATGTTGGTCGTAATGAAAAAGGTACTTTACAAAATTTCACGTTTGGATGGTTTTTTATAACCCCAAAACCGTTTGTTCCAAATAAAAAAACCAGTTAAATGAAGGGTTAAAAAGGCTTTTATTCTTTTTATTAATTCAGGTAAAAACATCCTGACGGGTGAAAATTACAACTTCTTCGCAGAACATGAAATCTTTTACTGAAATTTGATATATCGCAACTATCCGACTCGATCACAAAACATTCTTTTGAACGCCCTTTTTTAACCTTTTTTAGTTTTTATGATGCTAAAATGGCCTTTACGGGAATATTTTTGCATTGGAAATCGCACTGAAGATATCCATGTTATTTTAAAAGGCCAACTCTTTCAAATCAAAAATACACCGTAAAATATAGAAGCCTTAAATCTCCATTTTGGCTATAATTCTTTAATTTCGCAAATAAATTTTCACAACATGCCCTCCCATAAACATTTCAAAATATACAAACCCTACGGTTACCTCAGTCAGTTTGTAAACAATCAAACTACCAGGAAGAACAAAAAAATGTTGGGGGAGTTATATGATTTTCCTTTAGAAACGATGGCTATAGGACGGCTGGATGAGGATTCAGAAGGCTTGTTATTTCTCACAACCAGCGGTGAAATGAGCGAGATCGTTCGCAGCAAAAAAGTGGAAAAGGAATATTATGTACAGGTGGATGGAATAATTGATGATGAAGCCATTGAAAAACTGAAAACCGGGGTTGAAATTGGCGTAAATGCCGAAAAATATATCACAAAACCCTGCAATGCTTTTAGGCTTGAAACTCCTCCCGATTTTCCGGAACGGGGAAAAAGGATACGTGATGAACGTCACGGGCCAACAAGTTGGGCCTCTGTTACTTTAACCGAAGGAAAATTCCGCCAGGTAAAAAAAATGACCGCTGCGGTTGGTTTTCCAACTCTCAGATTGGTGAGAGTGAGAATTGGGAAAGAAACTATAGGAGATTTAAAAGTTGGGGAAGTAATTGAAATAAAGCAATTTGAACTGTGATTTTAATGTTACCTTTTGCAGATTTGCGCAGAGAATAATCAGGTTAATCCTGAACTTATCACTCTCAACTTTCAAACTTTCCACTCTTCACTTTCCACTTTTCACTCTTCACTTATTTCAAAAAATTCTATCTTCTTTATTACGTACCTTTAAAATTCCGTTTTTAATTAAAATTTTACACTAAAATTCAATAATTATTATGAACCGAAAATCAATAAATTACAAAAAGAAATCTCTCGGACTTTTAGTGCTCCTGGTTTTGGGAAGCACCACTTCTTATCAACTTCGGGCACAGGAAATACCTCAACCTAAAACAGAAATGGAACAAACAAAAAATTTAGACAATCTCTTATTGGAAAAATGGGAAGGGCCTTATGGCGGGGTTCCTGCATTTGACAAAATGAATTTGGCCCTGCTGCAACCCGCCGCTGAAAAAGGGATGGCCTTGCATTTGGATGAAATTGAAAAAATTGCAAATAATCCCGAGGCAGCAAGCTTTGAAAATACCATCGCGGCCATGGAAAGGGCAGGGAAACCTCTTGACCGGGCATTTAAATATTATGGCATTTGGAGCAGCAACCAATCTTCTCCGGAATTCAGGGAAATTCAGGAAGTATTGGCGCCAAAAATTTCAGAATATTCTTCCAAAATTTCACAAAACACAAAATTATTTGAGCGTATTAAAGCCGTTTATGAGCAATCCCTGGTAAAACCATTAGAGGCAGATCAGCAAAGAGTTGTTCAGCTTATATACGAAGAATTCGCCCTTGAAGGTGCAAATCTTGATGAGCAGGCTAAAAAACGTACTGCTGATATTAACATGGAACTTTCAAAGCTTTACACTTCATTTTCAAATAACATTTTGGCCGATGAAGAGAAATATGTCGTTTTTCTTGAAAAAGACCAGTTAAGCGGTTTACCGGATTCTTTCGCGAAAGCTTCAGCTAAAGCAGCTACAGACCGAGGGCAGGAAGGAAAATATGCAATTATCAATACCCGCTCTTCCATGGATCCATTTTTAACTTATTCTGATGAACGGGAATTGAGGAAGAAAGTTTGGACCAATTATTATTCACGCGGTGACAATAATGATGAATTTGACAATAATCAAATCATTGCCGATATTCTAAAACTTCGTGATGAGCGTGTTGAATTGATGGGATATGACAACTTTGCCGAATGGCGCCTTCAAAACAGGATGGCAAAAACCCCTGAAAATGCAATGGACTTAATGAATGCAGTTTGGCCGGCAGCTCTTGCAAGAGTTGAACAGGAAGTGAAAGACATGCAAGCCTTAGCTGATGTTGGGGAAACAAAGATCACTATCAAACCTTGGGATTACAGGTATTATGCGGAAAAAGTAAGAAAACAAAAATACGATCTGGATTCTGATGAAGTAAAACAATACCTCCAATTGAAAAACCTGACCCAGGCCTTATTTTTTACTGCGGGGGAATTGTTCAATTACAATTTCACACCGGTAGCCAAGGGTTCTGTTCCTGTTTTTCATGAAGATGTGAAAGTGTGGGAAGTTACCGATAAAACATCCGGAGAACACGTTGGGCTATGGTATTTGGATCCCTTTGCAAGAAAAGGCAAACGCTCCGGTGCCTGGGCAACAATGTACAGGAGTTTCTCCACATTTGATGGAAAAGAAACCGTGCTTGCTTCCAACAATTCAAATTTCGTTAAACCTGCACCGGGAGAATCTGCTTTGATCTCATGGGATGATGCTAACACGTTTTTCCACGAATTTGGGCACGCTTTGCACTTCTTCTCTGCAAATGTGAAATATCCAACCTTAAACAGCGGAGTTCGGGATTATACAGAATTTCAATCGCAACTGCTGGAACGTTGGTTATCTACAGATAAAGTGATCAATCAGTTTTTATTGCACCATGAAACCGGAAAACCAATTCCTGCAGAGCTGGTAACGAAGATCAAAAACGCTTCCACATTTAACCAGGGATTTGAGACTACGGAATTTTTAGCCTCTGCGCTGATGGATATGAAATACCATACCACCGATCCCGAAAACATCAATCCCAGGACCTTTGAAAAAGAAAGTCTGAAAGAATTGAATATGCCGGAGGAAATTGTGATGCGTCACCGCTCCCCACATTTTGGACATGTATTTTCAGGTGAAGGTTATGCCACCGGTTATTACGGTTATTTATGGGCCGATGTATTAACAGCCGATGCCGCGGAAGCATTCGCCGAAGCTCCGGGCGGATTCTACGATAAGGAAGTTGCTGCAAGACTGGTTAAATACCTGTTTGCTCCTAGAAATTCAATGGATCCAGCTGAAGCTTACAGAAAATTCAGAGGAAGGGATGCCACCATTGATGCATTAATGCGCGATCGCGGATTTCCAGTTCCGGAAAAGGAATTAAAACAATAAACTAGGTAGACTTCAGAAGCTATTTTTATTATTAAAGCCCTGTTCAATTAATAGTTGAACAGGGCTTTAATTTTAGAAATGGTTTTAATGTCCGATTCAAATCTATTCTGTCAAGCAATATTAAAGACCCTCATCGTACAAAAGGATCCTCCCTGAATGAATTCAATCGGAAATAGTTGAATACTTTACTCTATCCTTATCCCGTCTGTCACAAAAGATATCCCTTGCTGCCCGGTAGTGGAATTCATTATTCCTTCAAAAAGAGGTTCAGAGGCCGATTTAGGTATTTTCCAGTCAAAAATAAAGTTTGAACCGGTACCGCCTTCAACATCGACCTCTTCTATAACAATCTCAATGGTTTCTAGAGGGGAAAGGTAAATAGTCTTGTCAAAATAAGTTCTTATCAAATGCCCTTTAGTATCGTGATAATCAGCTTTAAGCAGATATATAGTGTCAGAGGGGCTTGTATTTCTCAAACTGACCATAGCTGTAAGATTATGGGTTTTATGTTCTGACACACTGTAAATTTGAGAATAGATCGACAAGTAGGTTTTCCCAACTTCAAGGGAATCTTTTTGGCTTATATCTATCGTTCTTTTTTCCCATTTCACAGGATCAAAAGAACTTATTTCTTTCGGGTTTTCGCAAGCGATAATTGCAAAGGTGGCAATGAAAATGTACAAGAATTGTTTCATCTGTATAGTTTATTGTTTTTTAGTGGTCATCTGTAATTCGCATAGCTTCATCGGTGTTTGCATCGGGTTTCCGTTATGCTCATTTCATCTGTATAGTTTATTGTTTTTTAATGGTCATCTGTAATTCGCATATCTTTATCGGTGTTTGCATCGGGTTTCCATTATGCCCATTTCATCTGTATAGTTTATTGTTTTTTAGTGGTCATATGTAACATCCATATAATTGTTTTCCTGAGGGAGAAATTTTAATTTCACACCAGTTTCATTTTGTTTTCTTCAAGTGGCAAATAAAGTACTAAAATACGCTTTTTTTATCAAGGCTTATGGCTTCCATTTCCAATTTCCTAAACCGTCCATCCGGAAGAATTTGAGCTTTGACATATTCCGAAAACCACAAATTCAGTTTTTCTAAAATAGGTTGAACAAACGAAAAATGAAATCTCAGTTGCTAATAATTTTTTTTTAAGCGAATCTTAAGGAATCATTAATGTATTTTTAGACCAATAATCGCATTTTTGCACTATGAGAATCTTAATTGTAGAAGATGAACCCGGCATCTCAAGTTTTCTGAAACAAGGTCTGGAGGAAGAATGTTTTGCGGTTGATCTTGCCGAAGAAGGAAAAAAGGGTCTGGAACTCGCGCTATCCGGTGAATATGACATCCTTTTATTGGACTGGATGCTGCCAGGGATTAGCGGAATTGAAATATGCAGGGAATTTCGAAAAGTGAATTCAGAAACCCCGGTAATATTCCTAACCGCGAAAGACACTTTAGATGAAACTATTTTTGGCCTGCAAACCGGGGCAAATGACTATATCAAAAAACCCTTTCATTTTGAAGAACTTTTAGAGCGCATTCGGGTGCAGCTAAGGACCAAAACCGGCGAACAGTTTCAATTTACTTTAGGCAACATTCGCCTGGATGTAAATTCACACCAGGTTTTCAAGAACGAAGAAGAGGTACATCTCACCCAAAAGGAATTTGCCCTGCTGGAATACCTGATCCGCAACAAAGGAAAAGTATGCAGAAGAAGCAGGATTATAGAGAGCGTTTGGGACATTCACTTTGACTATAATACCGGTGTTATTGATGTTTATATGAACGCCCTGCGCAAAAAATTGCATTTTAACGAAGATGAAGAATATATTCAAACTGTTAGAGGAATAGGATATATCGCAAAAGAAAAATGAATTTGAGTTTCAAAAACCGATTGGCTTTTTATTATATGCTGGCAACCGCCATCATTATTGCCGTGGTATTTAGTATCGTTTATTTAATTGTGCAAAAGGCTGTCTATAAAAACCTGGATAATGTGTTGTCCTTTGAAGCGCGAAAGCACACCAAAGAAATTAAAATAAAAGAAAATATCCTCTACTTTACCAACAAAGCAGAATGGGAAGAAACAGAACACCGGGAAGTACACATGAATCCCGTGTTTATACAAATTATTGATGCTGCAGGACGGTTAATGGATAAATCGCCCAATTTAAAAGATGAAGTACTTCCTTTTGAAGGATCAAAAAATTTAGGGGAAAATTTCAATTCCAAACTGAATAATCGCAGTATCCGGCAAGTACAGATCCCTATTGAACATCACGATAAGATCAAAGGATACATCATAGCCGCCATGTCCCTGGAAGATTCACAAATGGTGCTTTTAAACCTTAGGAACACGCTGTTAATTTTATTTCCGATTGTCCTGTTCGGGTTATTTTTTGTCTCCCGTTACCTGGCAGGGCGAAGTATTATTCCCATTCAAAACATCACAAACACCACCAACAGAATTACCAAAAACACTTTGAATGAACGGGTGGCTTTGCCCCCAAACAAAGACGAGTTATATCAATTATCGGCATCTATCAATGAACTGCTCAACCGCATTGAAAACACCCTGCAAAGAGAGCAACAATTCACCTCAGATGCTTCGCATGAATTACGAACTCCGCTTTCCTCCTTGAGAGGCACGTTGGAGGTGTTGATCAGGAAACCCAGAACCCGTGAGGAATATGAGGATAAGGTAAAATTATCTTTAACCGAAGTGGATAAAATGACCGATACCCTGGAGCAACTTTTGCTTTTGGCGCGGTTTGATTCTCAAAAACCCACAATTAAAAATGAGAAAGAATCACTCACTAAAATAGTGAATGAAATTATAGACTCCCATTCAAAAGCCATCAGCTCCAAAAACCTGCGGGTAACTTTCAACGGTCAGGGAATCAAAAATGATTTGGTGCCCTCTTACTATTCTCATTTAATTTTAGATAACATCGTTCTCAATGCGATAAAATATTCAAAAGCCAATTCGGAAATAACCATCTCTTTGAATAGGAATGAAAGAGGTCTTGAGTGTGCGATAAAAGATGAGGGAATAGGTATTAAAAAGGAAGACCTGGAAAAGATATTTAATCCTTTTTTCCGTTCGGAGGCTTTACTTCACAAAGATATTATTGGAAATGGACTGGGGCTTTCCATCGCCAAAAAAGCGGCACTCGCCATCAATGCAACCATTGCTGTGGAAAGTGAATTAAACAAGGGCACCAGATTTCTGGTTAGATTTTAATGCTATCTTAAGGAAGCCTTCAGATAAACCAAAGATACGCAGATGCACATTTGATTCTTTTTCTTTAAAAATATTCAAATTCCACAACTCACCTTCAATCAATGATCATTCATTTTCCTATTGCCTTATTAATGGTAGGGTTTCTTTTGGAAATAACGGGTCTTTTCAGCAATAATAAATTTTATAAGAATGCCACATTCTATCTACAGCTTCTTACAAATACTGGTCATATATTCTTATATTTAATAGGGAAAAGTATAATTGAAAACAACTTAGATCTTAAGCAAATCTTAAGAAAACCTTTATAAGCCACTTAGACTGCCTGTCTACTTTTGATTTGTTGAATTTAAACGCATTTAGATGTTAGAAAAGATCATCCAATACAGCATTCACCACAAACTGATCGTTCTGCTTTTTACCCTGGGCATTATTGGTTTTGGGACCTATTCCTTGTTCAATATTCCCATTGGTGCTGTTCCGGATATAACCAACAACCAGGTACAGGTGATCACCACATCCCGAAACCTGGCCACCCAGGATGTGGAAAAATTTCTAACCTATCCTGTAGAACTGGAAATGGCGAATTTACCCGGAGTGGTAGAAATAAGATCCGTTTCAAAATTCGGTCTTTCGGTGGTTACCATTGTTTTTGAAGACAAGATGGGGACTTACCTCCCCCGGCAACTGATCGCAGAAAAACTAAAAAGTGCAGAAGAAAAGATCCCCGCAGCCTTTGGCGTGCCTTTTATGGGGCCCATCTCCACCGGTCTGGGTGAAATTTACCAATACACCCTGGAAGTTGAGGATCATTACAAGGATCAATATTCCATTATGGAATTGCGCACCATCCAGGATTGGGTGGTAAAACGGCAACTTTCCGGAATTCCGGGCGTGGTAGAGGTCAATACCTGGGGGGGTCATCTCAAACAATACGAAGTAGCTGTTAATCCGGAGCGATTGAGATCCCTAAATCTCTCCATCAGTGAAGTATTTACGGCTATAGAAAAGAACAACAGCGTTGCCGGCGGGGGGTATATTGAAAAAACAAATGAAACCTTTTTTATACGAGGGGAAGGTTTGGTTTCTTCTCTGGAAGATATTGAAAACATTTTAGTGGAGAACAGGGATGGCACGCCCATATTAGTTAAAAACGTCGCAAAGGTAGGCTTTGGAAAAGCAAATCGTTTTGGGGCAATTACCGGTAATGGAGAAGGCGAAAAAGTATTGGGCCAGATCATGATGCTCAAGGATGCCAACTCAAAGGCCGTTATCGAAGCAGTCAAACAGCGTGTATCTGAAATAGAAAGCTCCCTTCCCAAAGGAATTTACATCAACGGTTTTCTGGAACGCAGTGAACTTATTGGCAAAACTACCTTTACCATTGCTGAAAACCTGATCTTAGGATGTTTGATCGTCATTTTTGTGGTGGTCCTGCTTTTAGGAAATCTCCGCTCCGGGTTGGTGGTAGCCTCTGTAATCCCCCTCTCTTTATTGTTCGCCCTTTCCCTTATGTATATTTTTAAAGTGGATGCCAACTTAATGAGCTTAGGAGCAATAGACTTCGGGATCATTATTGACGGAGCCGTAATTATTGTTGAGTTTATCGCCTTTAAAATAACAAGTGAAAGAGCTCAGATCCTGGAGTTGCCAAAAGAAGAAAGGCAAAATTTAATCAATAAGATAACATTTCAGGGTGCTACGAAAATGATGCGCTCGGCTGTTTTTGGGCAATTGATCATCATTATCGTATTTATTCCCATTCTCTCCCTGGTCAATGTAGAAGGAAAAATGTTCCGCCCAATGGCTTTGGTTTTTTGTTTTGCGCTCATCGGCGCTATGCTTATGTGTTTCACCTATGTTCCCGTAGTTGCCTCCATGTTTTTAAAACCAACGGATCCCAGCAAGAAAACCATTTCCTCCAGGCTCATCCACTTTCTTGAAGAAAAGTATTCTCCAACCATTGTTTGGGCACTTCGGAGAAAGAATTTGGTATTGGGAATGGCAATTACACTTTTGATAGGCGTGGGAATTCTTTTCACCAGAATGGGTGGGGAATTTGTTCCAACCCTTGATGAGGGTGATTTTGTAATTCAACCGGTTTTAAAAACAGGAACGACCCTTACCAAAACCATAGAAACTACCACTTCAATAGAAAAAATACTCAAAACCTTTCCCGAGGTAGATCAGGTGGTAAGCCGCATAGGCGCCGCCGAGGTTCCTACAGATCCAATGTCTATGGAAGAGAGCGATGTCATCATTAAACTCAAACCAAAAAGCGAATGGGTTTCTGCGGAAAGCAAGGATGAACTGGCTGAAAAATTTAAAACTGCACTTTCTGAGATTCCGGGAATTGAATTTGAATTTACCCAACCCATTGAAATGCGTTTCAATGAATTGATCACCGGGGTTCGCGCAGATCTGGCTATTAAAATATTTGGGGAAGATTTGGAGATGCTCTATAAAAAAGGCCAGGAAGTTCAAAAAGCCATTCAGGACGTGGACGGGGCTGTAGACATTATTGTGGAAAAGGTCACTGGTCTGCCACAGATGTCGGTGGAGTTTGACCGTCAAAAAATTGCCAAATACGGTCTTAACGTAGAAGATCTGAACAATCTAATTACCACCGGTTTCGCAGGAAAATCTGCGGGGATCGTCTTTGAAGGTGAAAAACAATTCGATTTAATTGTTCGTTTTGACGATGACAACCGAAAGGATATAGACAACATAAAAACCGCATCAGTTCTATTGCCAAATGGAAACAAACTGCCTTTAAGCGAATTTGCAACCATCAGTTATAGCAAAGGGCCTGCAAAAATCTCCCGCGATGATACCAAGCGAAGAATTGTGATTGGCGTAAATGTGAGAAACCGCGATTTAGAATCGGTAGTAAAAGATGTTCAAGCCATCATCGAACGGGATATTGAACTTCCCACTGGGTACAGCATCACCTATGGAGGTCAGTTCCAAAACCTGCGCAGTGCAAAAGAGCGGCTTTTCGTCGCAGTTCCGGTTGCGTTGGTTTTGATTTTTATCCTCCTGTATTTTGCTTTCAACTCGGTTAAGGAAGCCCTTATAATCTACAGCGCCATTCCTATGGCGGCCGTTGGTGGCGTACTGCTGTTATACCTCCGCGGAATGCCATTTAGCATTTCTGCCGGGGTTGGATTTATCGCATTATTTGGAATCGCTGTATTGAATGGGATTGTGCTTATAGAACATTTTAAGGAGCTCAAAGCCCAGGGAATTCACGATATAAACAAAAGGATCATTATGGGAACACGAGACAGACTTCGTCCGGTTTTGCTTACCGCAGCAGCTGCCGCATTGGGATTTTTACCGATGGCTATTTCCACTTCTGCCGGGGCCGAAGTACAACGCCCGCTCGCCACAGTAGTAGTGGGAGGTTTGATCACGGCCACTGCGCTAACCTTGATAGTCCTTCCGGTACTCTATGCAATTTTTGACAGGAAAGGACATCATCCAAAACTCAAACCGGGAAAAACCTCACTCCTATTGCTTTTTCTGATTGGAATTCCTTTCATGGGAAATGCACAAGAGAAACCTCTAACGATAGAACAAGCAATTCAAATTTCCCTGAAAAATAACAAAGCTTTAAAAGCATCTGCCGCAAGAGTTCAGCAAAATGAACAACTGGTAGGTACAGCTTTCGATATTGATAAAACTCAGGTCTATTATCAATATGATGAAAATAACCTTGCCGAAAACAGGCAACCCCTTAAGGTTTGGGGGCTAAGTCAAACCATGCAATTCCCTACAATTTATGGCGCTCAACGAAATGTTCAGAAAGGAAAAGCTGCGCTCTCCCAACAACAATTCGCTTTGGATAGCAGACTGATCACCAAAGAAGTTTCCCAGGCCTATTACAGGGTTTTGTACTGGCAAAACACAGTAAAAAACTATGCTTACCTGGATAGTTTGTATTCCCAATTCGCTTACGCCTCAAATCGAAGATATGAGGTGGGTGAAACCAATTATCTTGAAAAACTTACAGCAGAATCCAAACAAAAAGAAATTGAGATCCTACTGAAGCAAGGCCAGGAAAATATGAATAAATCGTATTTGGAATTAAAAAAATGGATGCAAACGGATTCGGCTTACGTAATCCCAAACCAGGCATTACCAAAATTGCAACTTCAAACCCTGGATATTGAAAACCACCCCGGCATAAGCTATTATCAGGATCTGGAAGATCTTTCGGAAGCATCTTTATCCCTGGAAAGACAAAAATTGTTACCGGATATTCAGGTTTCGTTATTTCAGGGAACCAATAATTTTGAAAATTCAAGAACCTACCAGGGATTTCAGGTAGGAATGGCTTTTCCGCTTTGGTTTGGGAATCAAAAAGCAAAAATAAATGCAGCTAAAACTGAAACTCAGATTGTTCAGGACGAATTTGAAAATTACAGATCCACTTTAAAAATTCACTACCAAAGCTTGTTGTCGGATCTGTCGAAATTTGAAGAAGGGATTTCCTATTATGAAGATCAGGGAAAAATTCTCGCTCAAGAATTGTTTTCCAATGCCGAAAAGGCTTTCCAAAACGGAGAGATCAACTTTTTACAATATGTGCAGTTACTGGAAAATGCAAAAAACATAGAAGGGAACTATCTGGAAAATCTCCTCCAGTATAACAATACGGTATTGGAAGCTAATTATCTCATCAATTAGCCTTGGATAGAACTATAAAAAATGAAACAAATGAAACAAATTGAACATAAAAAGCGAATTCCAATGAAAGTGTATGGACTTTTTACCTTTGTAATGCTCACATTAATTTCCTGTAATTCCGGTAAGGATTCCAACCAGCCCATTCAGCTTGAAGACAAAGTGAATTCTGGAGTTGTGAGCATAACGCCCTCGCAGTTTTCTTCCTCCAAAATGGAATTGGGCAAACTTTCAAAACAGGAATTCCACCAAACGGTTAAAACCAATGGGATGTTTGACGTGCCGCCGGAAAACAAAGCTTCTGTAAGTGCTTATTTTGGTGGTTATGTAAAAGAATTAAGTCTTCTGCCAGGTCAGGAAGTAAAAAAGGGGCAGCTTTTATTCACCCTGGAGAATCCTGAATATGTACAATTACAGGAAGATTTCCTGGTAGCGAAAGCGCAGTTAGGCTATTTAAAGAGTGATTTTGAACGCCAAAAAGAACTGGTAAAAGACAATGTAACCTCCCGGAAAAATTTTCTCAAGGCAGAAAGCGAATACCGGGTAACATCCGCTAGCTACGAATCCTTGAAAAAGAAATTGGGTCTGATGAACATCAATCCCAATAACATTACCGAAAACTCCATACGTTCCACAATTTCAGTAACAGCGCCAATAAGCGGATATATCACTTCAGTACATGCCGAAAAAGGAATGTTCTTAAACCCTGCCGATATAGCAGTAACCATTACCAACCCAGATCATTTACATATAGAACTGAACATTTTTGAAACAGATTTTCCGCAAGTTGAAATCGGACAACCAATTCAATTCAGGCTACAAAAAGAAGGAAGTAAATATTATCAGGCCAAGGTTTATCTGATCAGTAAATCTATTGATGCTCAAAAAAGAACCGCCAATGTCCACGGGCATTTAACCAATGATGATGAAGTAAGGCTCTTTGCCCCGGGAATGTATGTGGAAGCTGAAATTTTCACTACTTCCGATTCTTTACCTGCTTTACCTAATGAAGCCATTGTCAATTTGGAAGATAAACATTACGTCCTGATAAAAACCGGGGAAGATACAGATGGAATAAAATTTGATAGAAAAGAGATTCAGGTTGGAAAAACGGCAAATGGATTTACTGAAATAAAGAAACCCGGGGATTTTAATAAAAATTCTGAATTTTTAGTGAAGGGAGCTTTCAATTTAATTAAAGAGTAAATTAAGCTGATTGTCTCAATAATAATTTTTTTTAATAATGAAATAAAATACCAACTAGCTGACAATGTTATATTTATATCAATTTAACAAAAAAATATAAATTAGACTTGTAATTATTTCGAATTATCTAATACTAATGAGTCTATACTAAATAAATTAAAAGGAATGGCGTTATTAATTAATCGAACCCATTCATTTTTTTGAAGGTACAAACCTTCTTACAAGAATAAAAAAAAACTCATTTTAAACTGTTAAATTTAAAAAATAATGAAAAAAATATCCTTTTTAATATTATTTCTACTGAGTACCAGCGCGATTTTTGCCCAGGATTGGACTACAAATTTTGAAGAAGCCAAGATTTTGGCGTCGAAAAAAAATCAAAATATTGTATTGGTCTTTCAGGGCTCCGACTGGTGTGGTCCATGCATAAAGTTAGACCGTGAAAT
>JAENXB010000102.1 GCA_016649785.1 Flavobacteriaceae bacterium | reverse complement strand
GCAATGGCCCGGGAAACCTTAAAAATTTCCAAAGCTTTGTTATAAACAGGCAGGTTTTTAAAATCGGTAGCTTCAAAAGTACTCATTGCAATTTTTTTTTCTTCAATAGATATAAATTTACCAGGTTTCACGTGATATCTTCTTTAGATTTTAAACTGAAAGTATATCTTTGGTTTAAATCCATCGGTTTAATATCAATTAAAATTTAAATATGCCCATAGATCAGTTAAATTGGAAAATATTGGAAGCTCTTCAAAAAAATGCCAGGCAATCTTTTGCTGAAATTGGTAGAACGGTTGGGCTTACTTCTCCTGCAGTAGCCGAAAGAGTGAAGAGGATGGAAGATTTGGGAATAATTAAAGGATATAAGGCTGAGGTTTCTTATCATAAAACCGGACACCAGTTAAAAGCCATAATCACACTTAGGGCATTTATGGGTAGGTTAAAACCTTTTTTGGAGAAGGTGAAGGAATTTAAAGAAGTGATAAATTGCTACAGGATCACCGGAAATGAAAATATCATAATGGAAGTCGTACTATACGACCAGAAGCATTTGGAGGAGTTTATAGATAAGGTAATTACCTATGGGGAAACCCGGACACATATTATCCTTTCTAATGTTGTTGAACACGGCCCTATTAAAAGAAGGGGTTAGAATGTCATTATTATTTAATAAGATTTAATTGTTTGTAAGAATCGAAATCAAACAAATCTTTACCTTGCAGTTATTAATTTTCAAGGCTATGATCCTAAGCTGATGAATGTCATATTATAATTCTTTTGGAAACCACAAATTTGCACGCAATAAAAAATTAAAATGACGGATGTTTCTGCTTGTTTCCATTGCGGTGATCCCTGTGAGGCCGATGCAATTGTTTTTGACGAAAAAAACTTTTGTTGCAATGGCTGTAAGATCGTTTTTGAAATTTTTTCTGAAAATGATCTGTCGGGATACTACGATTTGCAGAATTTCCCCGGAGCCAGTCCGAAAGAGATGGAGGGTAAATACGATTTTCTGGATAATACCGCCATTGCCGAAAAACTTTTGGAATTTAATGATGGAGGAACCCAAATCATCACACTTTATATTCCACATATTCATTGCAGTTCCTGCATCTGGGTTTTAGAGAATCTCAATAAACTCGACAGGAACATCAAAGCTTCACAAGTCGATTTTCCCAAGAAAACAGTTCGTGTTACTTTTAATTCTGAAGGAATTTCCCTGAAGCAACTCGCCTGCCTAATGGGTAAAATAGGTTATGCGCCATACATTAGCCTGGATGATTTCCAAACCGAAAAAATAAAGAAAGACAGAAGTATTATCTATAAACTGGGAATTGCCGGATTTGCTTTTGGAAATGTGATGTTTCTCTCTTTTCCAGAATATTTTGAAGTCAACGAGTTTTGGCTGGATCAATATAAAACAACTTTCAGGTGGCTGATGTTTGCCTTTTCGCTTCCTGTTTTCTTTTATTCGGCATCCGGATATTTTATTGCGGCCTTTAAAGGCTTGCGGGCAAATATTTTAAATATTGATGTGCCCTTGGCTTTGGGAATTTTGGTGCTTTTTGTGCGCAGTACCGTTGAAATTATTTTTGATATTGGAAGCGGTTTCTTTGACAGCCTCACGGGACTTGTATTTTTCCTGTTATTGGGAAAATATTTTCAGCAAAAAACTTACGGTTTCCTTTCTTTTGAGAGGGACTACAAATCATATTTTCCAATTGCGGTAACGCGGATAAATAAAAATGGGAGAGAAGAAGCGGTGCAGGTAAATGAAATAAAAAAAGCTGACCGCTTACTCATAAGAAATGACGAACTGATCCCGGTAGATGCCATATTACTGAAGGGAAAAGCCAGGATAGATTACAGTTTTGTGACCGGGGAAATAGAACCTGTAGAAAAGGAATCGGGAGAGAAAATTTTTGCGGGGGGGAAACAAGTTTCCGGCAGCATTGAAGTTGAAACCCTAAAACCGGTGTCTCAAAGTTATCTCACCCAGTTGTGGAGCAATCAGGTTTTTGATTCAAATAAGGAAAACTCCTTTACTTCCCTTACCAATACCATCAGCAAATATTTCACCATAAGCATTTTAAGCATCGCTGCCAGCGCAACAACCTATTGGCTATTTGTGCAACCGGCCCTGGCAATGAATGTTTTTACCGCTATTCTCATCATTGCCTGTCCTTGCGCCCTGGCAATGTCTGCTCCTTTTGCTTTAGGAAATATGTTACGCATTTTCGGTAAATTGAAATTTTATGTCAAAAACGATCAGGCTATTGAGCGATTGGCAAAAGCGGATACGCTGATATTCGATAAAACAGGAACTATTACAGCCAATAATAAAAGTTTGGTTACTTATGAAGGCATAACTTTAAATAAGGCGGAAAAATCCCTGTTAAAATCTACGCTGCGCACCTCCGGACATCCTTTAAGCAGAATTCTATATACTCATTTAAACGGGTGTGAACTTGTAAAACTGAGTGATGTCGAGGAAGTTGTGGGACAGGGAATTCAAGCAAAATTCAACGATCAAAATATAAAAATAGGAAGTGCCTCTTTCGTAAATGCGAGAAATATTCAGAATAATTTGCAAACCGCTGTTCACATCAGGTTGAATGAGGAGTACAAGGGCAGTTTTCTGTTTCAAAATGAATACAGGGAAGGCCTTTCAGAATTATTTAAAGAATTGGCCCCGGAATATCAACTCGCAATTTTATCTGGCGATAATAATGGGGAAGCCGCAAACCTAAAAAAAATCCTACCTTTAAAAACCAGTGTACTGTTTCAACAAACCCCTGAGGAAAAATTAAATTACATCAGGCAATTGCAACAGGAGGGTCATAGGGTTGTGATGGTTGGTGACGGGCTAAATGATGCGGGAGCCCTTAAACAAAGCGATGTGGGAATTGCCATTTCTGAAAACGTAAATGTGTTCTCCCCGGCTTGCGATGCGATCCTGGAGGCCGGAAAATTTAAAGAGTTGCATAATTACATCAAAGTTGCCAAGGGAACTATGACAGTAATTAAAATGAGTATTGCTATTTCCTTTTTATATAATATCGTAGGTTTATACTTTGCGGTAACAGGGCAATTGTCTCCCGTAGTTGCGGCAATTTTAATGCCTTTGAGTTCCATTAGTGTGGTGATTTTTACAACGCTAATGACAAATATTTTAAGCAGAAAATTAAATTGATCCTTTTACTGAAATATGATGAAAGTCATATTCTAAGAAAATGAGCAGAAGTATTTTTGGATCCTAAATTTTATTATAAAGGATAAAATTGTCCTATTTTTGTACAACAATTCAATACCTATGAGTGTAATCTATTTGCTGTTGACTATCAGTATAGTTATCGCAGTATTCTTCTTTGTCGTCTTTATTCTTTCCGTAAAAAGCGGTCAATTTGACGATACCTACACTCCATCTGTTCGGATGCTATTTGACGACGAACTGGTAAAAGAAAAAGATCAAATCCAAAAAACAACCTCAAAAAATAAAGAAGAATAATTATGGAAGTAGAGCAGTTTTATTACGATAATAAAATCGTTAAGAAATTTACGTATGCAACGATCTTTTGGGGAATCATTGGAATGTCCATTGGTTTGTTACTCGCAACCTTTTTCTTATTTCCAAATTTAACCGATGGGATTTCCTGGTTGAGTTTTGGAAGGCTAAGGCCACTGCATACAAATGCGGTGATCTTTGCCTTTGTGGGGAATGCCATTTTTGCCGGAATTTATTATTCCCTCCAACGCTTGCTAAAAGCGCGTATGTATTCAGATGTGTTGAGTAATATCAACTTTTGGGGATGGCAATTTATTATTATTGCGGCAGCAATCACGCTTCCGTTAGGCTATACTTCATCAAAAGAGTATGCTGAACTGGAATGGCCTATAGATATTGCCATTGCAGTGATTTGGGTTGCCTTTGGGATCAACATGATCGGGACTATTCTCAAAAGAAGACAACGCCATTTGTATGTGGCAATCTGGTTTTATCTTGCAACCTTTGTAACCGTAGCAGTACTCCACATTTTTAATAGCCTCGCATTACCCGTAGGTTTTCTAAAAAGTTACTCTGTTTATGCAGGTGTTCAGGATGCTTTGGTGCAATGGTGGTATGGGCACAATGCAGTGGCATTTTTCCTTACTACGCCCTTTTTAGGATTGATGTATTATTTTGTTCCTAAAATGGCAAACAGGCCTGTTTTTTCATATCGTTTATCCATAGTTCACTTTTGGTCCCTGATATTTATCTATATATGGGCCGGGCCTCACCACTTGCTATATTCCGCATTGCCGGATTGGGCTCAAAACCTGGGAGTTGCTTTTTCAATTATGTTATTATTTCCTTCCTGGGGTGGGATGATCAACGGTTTGTTGACCCTGCGCGGTGCCTGGGACAAAGTACGGACTGATCCTACCTTGAAATTTATGGTGGTTGCCATTACCGGTTATGGGATGGCAACTTTTGAAGGCCCTATGCTTTCCCTGAAAAGTGTAAATGCTATTGCCCATTATACCGACTGGATCGTAGCTCACGTTCACGTGGGTGCTTTGGCCTGGAACGGATTTTTAACTTTCGGGATGATCTACTGGATGCTTCCAAGACTGTTTAAAACCAAATTATGGTCCAACGCATTGGCTAATTTCCACTTTTGGATCGGGACTTTAGGGATCATACTTTATGCACTTCCCATGTATGTTGCAGGATTTTTACAAGCTTCCATGTGGAAACAATTTAATCCTGATGGAACTTTAGTTTACGGAAACTTTTTAGAAACAGTAACCGAAATAATGCCAATGTACTGGATGCGGGCCATTGGAGGTTCCTTATATATTTTGGGCGCATTTGTAATGCTTTACAACCTGGTGCAAACTATTAGAAAAGGAAGCGAAGTGACCGATGAGCTTGCGGAATCTGCTCCTCTGGAACGGGTATCAAAAAAACGTCTTTCCGGGGAAGGTTATCACAATTGGTTAGAGCGCCGTCCTGTACAACTAACCCTTTTAGCTACTGTCGCTATTTTAATTGGAGGAATTGTTCAAATTGTTCCTACTATTTTGGTAAAATCAAACATTCCTACCATTTCAAGCGTACAACCCTATTCGCCGCTGGAACTTGAGGGTAGGGATTTATACATAAGAGAAGGTTGTGTGGGTTGTCATTCCCAAATGATCCGCCCATTTAGAAGCGAAGTAGAACGTTATGGCGAATACTCTAAAGCCGGGGAATATGTGTATGACCATCCGTTTTTATGGGGAAGCAAACGTACCGGACCAGATTTAATGCGTGAGGGTGGAAAGTATTCAGACAGCTGGCATTTGAATCACTTTTATGACCCCCAAAGTATTTCTTCCGGCTCCATTATGCCCAGCTATAAATGGATTATTTTAAATGAATTGGATAAATCG
The DNA here is from genome assembly GCA_016649785.1 of Flavobacteriaceae bacterium. GTDB lineage: Bacteria > Bacteroidota > Bacteroidia > Flavobacteriales > Flavobacteriaceae > Gillisia. The sequence goes on along the minus strand of JAENXB010000102.1, from coordinate 4,224 downwards.
GAAACCGAAAATAAAATGGAGGTAATGGTTAATCTGGGGGTTCCTTATACTCCGGAGGACATTGCACGGGCGCAGGAATGGATGACGGAACAAGGAATTTCTATTGAAGAAAATTTGTATACCGATCCTGATTTTGCTAAAAACTATGATGCCAATAAAGCCAATGCCAAAGAAAATAATGTCGAATTTGTGGAAATGAGAAACCGTGAAATAGTTGCTCTTATCGCCTACATTCAGCGACTTGGAACAGATATTAAAATAACCAGTAACGAATAAAATTCCCTAGCTATGCTAAAATTTATTAAAGGCCACATGGAAAGTATTGAAGGGATAGAAATCTACCCTATTATCTCTTTGCTCATATTTTTTATCTTCTTTGTACTCCTGATATCCTGGGTAATAACCGCAAAAAAGGAATATGTGGACGAGGTGAGTAAAATTCCATTTGAATCCAATAACGAAATTGAACTATGAAATGAGCATAACGGAAACTCGATGCAAACACCAATCAATATATGCGAATTACTCCCGATAGCTCGGGAGACCAATAAAAAACAATAAATAATTACAGATGAAATCAATCCTACCTGTTTTAAGAATAGTTGCACTGGTTACAATAGCATTTGCCCTGATGGAATTTTTAATTCCCACAGGAGGGGAATTGGCCATTGTTAAATATCCAATCCTGCTTTTGGTATTGGCAGTGGTGCTTCTTGTGGCTATAGCTATCGAAATTTCTGTTGCAGCCCTTGGAAGTATTCTTTTTAAATCCCTCAATGAAGAAGCAAGGGAAAATTATCTGAGAAAAGAATCAGAAAAGGAAGCGAAATTTGGCAAGTGGTTCAAGGATCTATCTTCCAAATTGACCAGCGTAAAACCTATAGAAACTGAAGGGGAAATTCTTCTGGACCATGATTATGATGGTATTCAGGAACTGGACAATGATTTGCCACCCTGGTGGAAGTATGGGTTTTATGCTTCAATAATTGCCGCATTTGCCTATATGGCTTACTTTCATGTTTTTGGAGGAATTTCCCAGAAGGAAGAATTTCAAATTGAAATGGCTAAAGCACAACTGGCTGTAGAAGAATACAAAAAAAATGCGCCGGATTTGATAGATGCCAGCAGCGTAACCTTACTTATCGATGAAGCAGACCTGAAAATTGGGAAACAGATCTTTATCGAAAAATGTGTCGCTTGCCATAGAGCAGATGCAGGCGGAGGGATTGGCCCGAATTTAACCGATGAATATTGGATTTTCGGAGGAGATATCTCAACTGTTTTTAATACCATTTCTGAAGGGGGAAGGCCTGGAAAGGGAATGATTTCCTGGAAACAGGATTTAAAACCTGCTGAAATGGCGCAGGTAGGAAGTTATATCTTAAGCTTACAGGGAACAAATCCGCCGGATCCTAAAGCACCGGATGGCGATTTATGGGTTGCTGAAAAAGCCTTGTAGAATAACAAATAAAATATTTTGGATCGATAAGAATTTCTATGGAAGCAACGATCTCAAAATAACATAGTTAAAGAAGGAAAAAAAAGATGGATACCCAGGAAAAGTTTAGAGATAGTATTGGGACAGTAGATGAAGAAGGAAAACGAAAATGGGTGTTTCCTAAAAAACCAAGCGGAAGATTATACAAATACCGCAAATGGGTAAGTTATTTTCTCTTGGTTTTTTTGATAGGCTCTCCTTTCCTCAAAGTCAATGGCAATCAGTTTTTGCTGTTTAATGTGCTCGAGAGAAAATTCAATATTTTTGGATTTCCGTTTTGGCCGCAGGATTTCTACTTGTTTGTTATTTCCATGATCATTGTGGTGGTTTTTATTACCCTATTTACCGTGGCTTTCGGGAGAATATTTTGTGGATGGATCTGTCCGCAAACTATTTTTTTGGAAATGGTGTTCCGGCGCATTGAATATGCCATTGAAGGTGATCGGGGAAAACAGATCCGGCTGGCTAAAATGGCCTGGACAACCGAAAAAATCTCCAAACGACTTCTTAAGTGGAGTATATTTTTTGTAATCTCATTTCTTATTGCCAATGTCTTTTTGGCCTATTTAATTGGAGGCGATCTGGTGTTGGAATATATCACCGGAGATCCTTCAGAACACGTAAGCACTTTAGTTTCATTGCTGATATTTACCGGCGTATTTTATTTCATTTTCGTCTGGTTCAGGGAACAGGTCTGTATTATTGCCTGCCCTTACGGCAGGTTACAAGGTGCTCTGTTAGACAATAAATCTATAATAGTGGCTTATGACCATAAAAGGGGAGAAAGAGAGAAGGGTCGAAAAAAAATCAAAAAAGAGGAAAATAGAGAAGCTTTAGGATTCGGAGATTGTATTGATTGCTTCCAGTGTGTAAATGTTTGTCCAACGGGAATTGATATCAGGAACGGAACCCAGCTGGAATGCATCAACTGCACAGCTTGTATAGATGAGTGCGATAGCATGATGGAAAAAGTGGACCTTCCAAAAGGACTCATTCGTTTTGCCAGTGAAGATGAGATAGAAAAAAAGGAAAAATTCAAAGTTACCCCAAGAATGAAGGGCTACGCAGCCGTTCTATTTATCCTGGTCGGACTTTTAGTGGGAATGTTGTTTTTAAGAAATGATGTTCAGGCTAATATCCTGAGGCTTCCCGGGCAATTGTATGAAAGAGTGGACAACAATTTTATAAGCAATGTATTTACTTTTAAAATCCTTAATAAAACCAATAAAGACATTGAAAACGTGGAACTCAAACTCTTGTCTCATGAAGGAAAAATCAAGTTGGTAGGACATGAAAATCTATTCATTCCTGCACAGGGAATGGCCAAGGGTACTTTGTTCCTTAAAATAAAAGCTTCTGCGCTAAATGGGGATAAAAACAAGGTGAAAATTGGAGTGTACAGGAATAATAAACTTATTGAAACAGCCACAACAAACTTTCTGGGACCACGGAGTTATTGATGAATAGAGAACATAGAATATAGAGAATAGAACATAGAAAAAAAGAAGCAAGACTAAAAAAAGTTAGAAGTTCAGTCGGAAGACCGAAGACCGAAGTAAAAAAAGGAGAAAATAGAGAAGAGAGAAAAGAGAGATATTCGTGCATTCGTGGCTAAATAACAGAACGAAGAATCAAGATTAAAAAATGTTAGAAGTCGGAAGACCGGAGGCCGAAGTCAAGAAAAGAGAAAAGAGAAATATTCGAGCATTCGTGGCTAAATAACAGAACGAAGAATCAGGATTAAAAAAAGTTAGAAGACCTGAGTGTGCCGAAGAAAGGACCGAAGGTAAAACGGATCTCAAATCTCAAATCTAATATCTCAATACTCAATACTAACTGCTCAATACTAAAAAATATGAAAATAAACTGGGGAACAGGAATAGTAATAGCAATGATCGCGTTTATGTCTTTCATATTATTTTTTGTCGTCAAAATGTTTACAGATGATCAATATGAATATGATCTGGTTGTAGAAGAATATTACAAACAGGAAATTGGTTTTCAGGATGAACTCAATGCCGAGAAGAGTGCACTTGAGTTGGCTGAAAATGTTGTTATTGAACAAACTGAAACCGGGGTCTTGATAGATTTCCCGGAAAATGAAACGTCTTCTAATCCTGATGGCATTGTGACTTTTTACCGGCCATCAAACAAAAACCTTGATTTCACAAAACCGATCCTTCTGGAAGATCAAAAAATGTTCATCCCAAAAAGTGAAATTGCAGCGGGTAGATGGAATATCAGCGTAAGATGGGAGCAAAATAAAAAAACCTATCTCACCAGGAAAAATATCAATTTTTAATCGTTAAAACCTTATTTGGATGTTACTTTCGGCATTAATTTTAGGACTTTTGGGAAGCCTGCATTGCGTTGGAATGTGTGGCCCAATCGCCTTTATGTTGCCTGTAGACAGATCCAATAATTTTAAAAAGATCCTGCAAATTGGCAGTTATCACCTTGGGAGAATTTTCACCTATGCCATTATTGGAGGCTTGTTCGGGATCCTGGGAAAAGGATTTTACCTCTTTGGATTGCAACAACAACTTTCTATTGCAATTGGCATTTTGATGATCTTAATAGTTGTTCTTCCACATAAAACCTTTCAGAAGTATAACTTTTCCAAATATTTTTATTCAGCAGTGGGAAAGGTGAAAAGCGCTTTAGGGCAATCCCTTAAGAAAAAATCGGCAGATACTTTTTTTACCATAGGTTTCCTCAACGGATTC
>JAENXB010000364.1 GCA_016649785.1 Flavobacteriaceae bacterium | reverse complement strand
TGTTTATGAAAAACAAGGAATTTTTGGATCACCAACTTTTCGATTTAAACAGGAAAGAACAATCCCTTTTTCTACAAATAATTTTAGCCGTTCAGGAAATTAAACTCAATAGCTCTGAGCACAGGAGAAAAACCGAGTGGAAAAACAATCAGGTCAAACTTTTTGGATTGCAATCAAACATATTAAAGGTAGATCAGGCACAAATTAACGGGGGGAGATTCATTAATGAACTCACCAATATTGCCATTGTTTTCTGGTCGGCCAAAGCGGTTATTGCAGGAGAAATTACCTTAGGTACTATGTTGGCCATTCAATTTATAATTGGTAACCTCTCGATTCCCATTTCCAATACGATAGATTTTCTTGTCGGTTATCAGCGGGCGACCCTTTCCCTGAATAGGTTGTCTGAAATTCACAATCAGAAGTCAGAAGAACATTTATGGATGGATTCTACCCCCATTCAACCTGCGGATATTCATATTAAAAACCTCAGTTTCGGTTATGGGGAATTGACTTCAGATGTTACCCTTAATAATATTACCGTGTCCATTCCTTTGGGTAAAACCACTGCAATTGTCGGTCCCAGTGGTTCGGGGAAAACCACTTTACTTAAATTATTATCGAAACTTTATCAACCGGGAACAGGTAGCATTAAAATTGGCAATGAAAACCTCAAAGATTTAAATCCGGATAGTTGGAGAAGAATGTGCGGAATAGTGATGCAGGACGGAATTTTATTTAACGATACCATCGAGAGGAATATCACCGAATCTAAATCCCATTTGCCAACCAACAAAAAATTGCTCAACAAGGCTATGGAAATGGTGAACTTGACAAATTTAATAGAGAAGTTGCCTTTTGGAGTTCAAACCAGGATTGGGGAGCAGGGACAACTTCTAAGTGGCGGGGAGAAGCAGCGGTTATTAATTGCCAGGGCAATTTATAAAGATCCTGATTATTTGTTTTTTGATGAAGCCACCAGTTCCCTGGATGCGGAAAATGAAAAAGTTATTACAGAAAACCTGGTTGCTTTCTATAAGAATAAAACGGTGGTAATAATTGCCCACCGACTTTCTACAGTTAAGAACGCCGATCAAATTCTAGTGATGAATGAAGGGAAAATTGTGGAAATGGGAAATCATGTTGATTTAATATCGCAAAATGGGATTTATCATAATCTAATTAGGAACCAACTTAAAACATAGAAATCATTAAAAACAACCATAAATATCAATCTGAATATCATCTTAACCGCGAGCCTGTCGGGATCTTACGGTGGGGTACGGTATTGGTGTTTTTGTTTTTCATATTTTCCATTATTCTGGCATCTATCTTTTCATTTAATGAAGTAATTGTGGGAAGCGTAATTATTACCTCCAGGAATCCTCCGGTACAAATCCTGTCCAAAAAAACAGGTAAGATTTCCTCGATAAATTATGGATCAGGGGATTCTATTGCAGAAGGAGCTGTTCTGGCTATAATTGAAAATCCCGCAAGTGAAAAGGATATTGCTTATTTGAAAAATAAGCTTCCGGCCAAAATTTCGATGCTCCCATCTATTGATGCATTGAATATCGAATTTCCACGTCAACTTAATCTAGGGAACTCCATTCAACCATTTTATAATGTCTTTTTAAGCACGTATCAAAAGTTGATTTTGGAGAGTTCCCTTC
>JAENXB010000223.1 GCA_016649785.1 Flavobacteriaceae bacterium | reverse complement strand
CTTTTGTCTGAGATTTTAATGCTGCCGGTTTTATGGCCGGCTCAATCCCAATAATGGGTACCTGATAATTTTCCCGAAGATATTTAATGGCATTGGTGGTGGCTGTATTACAGGCTACCACAATTATTTTGCAACCCATCTCCAGCAGTTTTTCGGTATTTTTTTTGCTGAGGGCGATTATTTCCTCAACCGGTTTTTCACCATAGGGTGCATTTTTGCTGTCGGCAAGGTAAATGCTGTTCTCCTGTGGAAGAAGTTGGACCACTTCACTCCAAATGGAGGTGCCGCCAACGCCCGAATCAAAAAACCCAATAGGTTGTGAGTTGCTCATCTTGTACAAAAATAAAAACTGCGCCCTAAACAGAGCGCAGTTTTTTAATCTTTATTTTGAGGAATATTATATTCCCAATTCTTTTTTGACATCGGCCATCAAATTGAAACCGTCTGCCATGATAACTCCTGAACCGATCGTTGAGTCTAAAACGTAATCATAACCTTTTGCTCTTGCTACTTTTTGAATGGCAATACGTGCTTTTTCATAAACTGGCTTAAGTAAATCAAGTTCTTTCTTTTGAAGATCCTGTTGTGCGTTTTGTCCGTGTTCCTGAATTCTTCTTTGTGTGCTTTGTAATTCCTGAGCTCTTTTTGCGTTTTCCTCTTCAGTCTTGGTAGGAGCTTCAGATTCGTAACGTTGCATTGTTTTTTGAGCTTCGGTCATCATATCCCTAATCTCGGCATCGTATGTTTTTGTAAGTTTTTCCAATTGTGACTGTGCATCTTTAAAAGCAGGCATAGACTCTACAAGTTCCTGAGAGGCGATGTGAGCAATTTTTGATTGCGCATTGGCAAAAGCAGTTACTCCAAGTGTTAAAGCTACCGCTATAAAAAAAGTTCTGAATTGTTTCATTGTATTTGTATTTATGGTTAAAGTGTTAAAAATTCTCATAGTTAATTATTATTATCGGTTTTTATTTTTTCTCCGGTCTTAAGTTTTCTGATATTTTCAATTGAATCTGTTTTTCGGTTGCGTTCCTCTAAAACTTTTGCCCGGCGTGCGTCAAATTCAGCTTGTTTTGCGGCTCTAACCTCTTCCCGTTGTTTTTTGCGCTCCTCAATAAAGGCTTCACGTTCTTTTTTTGTGGCTTCTATTTCTTTTTGCTTTTCAGTAATAACGACATCTTCTTCAACACTGCGGTTTTCTTCTACTTCCATCTTGGAAATTTCATCTTTCGAATCCAGTTGTTCCCTTTTCGATGCCCTGTTGATGCTTCTTAATACCTGGTCGCTAATGTTATGTTTTTCTGCTGAAAAAACCATACCAACATTGGAGGTCCGGTCAAATATAAAATCGTAATTCCGTTGAACCCCTATATCCTGTATCGCGTTAAAAACCTGATCCTGGATGGGCTGAATTAATTGTTTCTTTTGAAGGATGAAGTCACCGTTAGTTCCAAATCTCTTTTGCTGATATTCGGCAATTTTAGATTCTTCAAAAGCGATGATAGCTTCCTTTTCCTCAATCAATTCCTTAGTTAATAATGGCCGTTCCTGTTCTAAAGCAATTCTCAATGCTTCAACTTTTTTCAGGTCTTTTTCAAGTTCGGTTTTCCATTGCTGAACGCGTTCCTCCAGTTGAGCCGAAGCTTCCTGATATTCCGGAACATTTGCCAATATATATTCCATATCTATATATGAAATTCTATTGGGTTTTTGTGCCTGGACATTTGATCCAGAAACCGCTAAAAAAGCTAACAGGAAAATAATTTGCCTTTTCATATAATTGATATTAGAAAATATCGTGCCAAAACTAGAACTGTTGTCCTATTATAAAATGGGTTTCCCATCCATTTGGTCCGGTTTGTCCTGGAATGGGATCAAAGCCATAACCAAAGTCTATTCCCAGCAAACCAAATTGCGGCATAAATATACGCAATCCGGCACCCGCAGAACGATTTAATTGAAACGGATTAAAGTCTTTAAAATTGTCATAAGATGCACCGGCTTCTATGAATGTTAGGGCATAAATAGATGCCATTGGCTTCAAGGTTATGGGGAATCTTAATTCCAGCGAGTATTTATTGTATATCACAGCGCCATCATCATTATTGGCCTGGCTTAGGCTGGTCCTGTCCAATGGGACTAAAGACTGGTTGGGGTAACCTCGCAAAGCGACCGTTTCCCTTCCATCCAGGCTAAAGGATCCTAAACCATCTCCTCCCAGGTAAAAGCGTTCAAATGGGGGAATTCCCCTATCGTTATTGTAAGCTCCCAGAAAACCATATTCAGCATGTGTTTTCATTACCAAATTGCTGTTGCCGCCAAAATTAAAAAGAGTAGTGTACCAGTCGCCTTTAAATTTCACCTTGTAAAATTCCAGCCATTTAAATTTTTCCTGGTCAATTTTTGATTGATCACCAACGGGTTCTTCGCCTGGACGTAAACGCGTGCCGTCCAATTTTATCAGGTTCCCATTTTCGTCTTCCAATTGGAATTCCCTTTGTGATTCAAGATTTGCATAATCTACCCCATTCCATAATGAATAAGGAGGAGTGAATTTTGCGCTTACGCTGAAATCTGAACCGCGAATTGGAAATATTGGGTTAATTGCCAAACTTTGACGGCTTAACCCGATAGTGTAAGTAAGGTTGTTTGAGTACCCGTTTCCAAAGGTAAAAAGGCCGGTGTTGTAATTGTTTAAATCGTAACGCTGTATTCCTACCGCCTGTGATAGTGTAAAGAAATCATCGGGCCATTGCAGACGTTTGGCTAAACCTACATTGATACCCAAAATATCAAAACTTCGGGATTTGTCGGCTTTTCTGCTTTGGTAATCGTAAAGGAATTGTCTGGTGTAAGAAAATGAAGTAGATAAACTTACCGGTTTTTTTCCGCCTAACCAGGGTTCGACGAACGATAAGCTATAGGTTTGATAAAAGATGCTTGCCTGTGCTCTAAGCGAGAGTGTTTGTCCATCTCCCATAGGCAAAGGTTTGTAGGCTTCTTTATCAAAAATCCCTGCGATGGAGAAATTGTTGAACGATAATCCCAGGGTACCAATAAATCCGCCGCCGCCATAACCCCCCTGCAGTTCTATCTGGCTGGCTCCGGCTTCAACTACCGAATATTCCATGTCCAGGGTTCCGCTGTTGGGATCTACATTTTTAAAATTCGGGGTGATTTGTTCAGCATCAAAAAAGCCTAGCTGACCCAATTCCCGGAGAGTTCTCACTACGTTTTCCTGACTGTATTTTTGTCCCGGTTGGGTCCTGAGTTCCCTGTAAATTACGTGATCCTTAGTCTTGTCATTCCCAACAACGCTAATTTTGTTGAAATAGGCTTCTTTCCCTTCAATTATCCTGATCTCAAAATCGATAGTGTCATTGTAAACCCTTGTTTCTACCGGATTGATCTGGGAGAAAAGATACCCGTTGTTTTTATAAAGATTTGAAAGATCCTGGGCATCAGGTTTTGAATTATCTGCAATTCGTTTTTCAAGCAATACGCCATTGTAAACATCTCCTTTGTTTATTCCCAGCATTCTGGTCAATTGATCATCGGTGTAAACGGTATTTCCTATAAAATCAATATTCCCAATATAATGTTTTTTTCCTTCCTCAATTTTAAGGTTTAAAGCAATTGTTTCTGGGCTTGTGCGTAAAAGGGTATCCGAAACAATTCGGGCGTCCCTAAAGCCTTTCTCTTTATATTTATTGATAAGTTTTTCTTTATCCGCTTCATAATCCTCCTCAACAAATTTTGAGCGTTTCCAAAGTCTAAAGAAGTTCTTTTCTTTAGTGTTGCTCATGGCACTTTTAAGTTTGGCGTCGCTAAACTGTTTATTGCCTTCAAATAGTATTTTATCAATTTTGACCTTTTCTCCACGATCTATATTCACCACCATATTTACCTTGTTGGTACCGGTGGTGTCCTCAACAGCAGTGGTGTTTACAGCTACTTTGGTGTTAAAATATCCGTCTTTGCTATATTTGTTTTCAATATAATTTTTTGAGGTAGTGATTAGGTTTTCAGTAACTTTTACCCCTGGGGTTAAGTTGTTTTCTTTGATGAGTTCTTCCTTTGCACTTTTCTTTTTAATTCCCTGGATCCTTACCTCGGCAAGTTCAGGAACTTCCTGGATCTCGAGTTCCAGATTGGCAACGTCTCCTTCTATACTGGTTATATAAAAGTTAATATCGCTAAAAAGGCCTAAATCCCATAATTTTTTCAAAACCTTGCTAATGCGGTCTCCGGGAATGAATATCTCCTCTCCCTTTTTTAGCCCGGTATAGGCGGCAAGTTCAGGAACTTCCTGGATCTCGAGTTCCAGATTGGCAACGTCTCCTTCTATACTGGTTATATAAAAGTTAATAT
>JAENXB010000341.1 GCA_016649785.1 Flavobacteriaceae bacterium | reverse complement strand
TTGGGAAAAATGCCCCTAGTAAACATGCGGGTTTGCGGGCTTGAAAAAGTGAAAATTGTTAGTTTTTCGGAGCCTTCTCAGACACTAAATGCAACAGCTCAGCAGAAAAGCCATTGGTTGCAAGGGTTACAGAGGTTGGTGTTGTGAAAAGTGCCAGACACCAATTGCAACAAATGCAACGGATAGATGAGAAATACTGTCTTTTTAGGTGCTTTTTTCTATGCCTTTTTATTTATAATATCGTGTTCGCGTCTCAAAACGGAACCCGTTGAACAAAGGCTTACCGGTTCATAAACACATTGCCATATATAGAGGTAAATGGATAATGCCATCTATAATCATAACATCTTTAGTATACAAAATATATTTTTCACCTATGTTTTTAGAAAACTTTTTGCAGAACTTATCTAAAGATGAATGGCTTCGATAATTCCCGGATTTCACTTCTATCGGGCAAACCTTTTTGTTTTTAGTTATCAGAAAATCAATCTCCATGTGGTTTTCTCTGCGCTGCGCATCGCTTCGAGAGTAAAAATAGAGGCTGTGTCCGCTAACTCTCAGCATTTGTGCAACCACATTTTCCATAATCATACCCTCGTTAATATCTAATTTATCAAAAAGCACCGCCTTGTAAAGCTCATTTTCAGTGTAGGAGCTATTCATAAAAGCATGGGTAACCAGAAGTCCGGTATCGCCCATATAGCACTTTTGTGTGGTGTGGTCGGCACTAATGGCAAGCACTACTGTTGGGTCGGTGGCATTATAGCAAGTATTCACCACCATAGCTTCGTTTAACCAAATAAAAGAGTCTTCATAATTGCGAAAGCGTGCATTTTTTGAAATTGATGATAGCTGATATTTTTTCTCTTTTTTTGTAAGCTGTGCGGGGATTCCATCAAAGATAGCATATACTTTATCCTCATATCCGGCAGCGAACTTTGCCACATCTTCACGATAAAGGTTTAAAATTCTTCGCTTTATAATATCGGATTTTTCAAAATTTTTATCTTTAAGAAAGCCGACAACCGCCTGTGGCATACCGCCAACAAGTACATATTGCCTAAAATCATTCATCACTTTTCTGTGTAAGCTTTGTCCCAAAGGTGATTTGTTTTCAAAGCACTGACAAATAAGTGTGATGGTTGCAGCGTCACCCATTGCCCACAAAAACTCCTCAAAATCAAGAGGGAACATCTCAACACGCTCCTCCTCTGATGGAATGATAATGTCCTGCACATTCTTTTTTAGGCGAATAAGTGAGCCTGTTTCAATATAATCGTATCTACCGTCAGCGACTAAATATTTAATTAGTTGTCTTGCTTTCGGAAACTGCTGCACCTCATCAAAGATAATCAGCGACTTTCTTTTTAAGAGAGTTGTGCTGTAAAAAGCGGAATAAACTTGTAATCACGAAAAAGCAAGTATAATAATGAGAATTTATCACATAAATGCAAGCTTTTCATTTGATATTTAACACGAAAAAGCAAAACCTGTGATAAAAACATGAAAAAACCACCTTCGGGTGGTTTTTTGCTTGTGGCTTTATTTTGTTTTCCTTAGAAAGAAATGCCCTTCTCCTCCGCAATTTCCAATAGTGAAATGTAGATATTTACAACAATCTGATAAAGCTCCGGCGGAATTTCCTGCCCTATATCAAGCTTCGCTAAAAGGGTTGCCGCACTGTCATCATGGTAAATTGCGATGCCATTTTCAATAGCCACCTGCAGTATCTTTTGCGCTATATAGCCACTCCCTGCGGCTACAACTGACGGTGCAGAATTTTTTTTTGAATCATATTTTAAAGCGGCAACATTTAAAGTCGGTGGCTTCCCTGCATCAGAATTATTTGCATTAGATTTTAACATCTACTCCCACCTTTCTAAGGGCAAGTTTGGGGAATCTCTCTAAAATAGTATGATTATC
>JAENXB010000291.1 GCA_016649785.1 Flavobacteriaceae bacterium | reverse complement strand
TCCCTTTCCGAATATCTCCGCGCTACTGCTTTTGAAAGAACCATTGTGGAACGGATAACTCCGGAGCAACTGGAATGTTACCAAATGCTGGTTCAGTATAAAAACAACTTCACACGCATTGGGAATATGTTTAGAAATCGGGATCCAAAGTTGGCTGCAGCTGTGGAGAAGCTTGCGGAAGAGATTAGAACCCACTTAAATAATTTTAAAAAATGATTGGGAAAGGCCATGCTATTTCCAGAACAAAGGTATCTATATCCTATGGCTGGAACCAGGAGAAGGAAGCTGAAGTTGTATTAAAGGAACATCTGGCCGGAGATACTCCCGCGGAGATAACCGAAGAGTTTAAGATTATTCAGTCGCAAAATCAGCGCTGCCACAATAATACCTTAAGCTTCATCATAAGCCCAACCATCGAGGATGGAAAAAAACAAACTCCGAAAGACCTTGGAGAGATTGCCAGAAAATTTTTAAAGAAGATGAACCTGCAGAATCATCAGGCCATTGGTTTTGTCCATCGGGATAAGGCGCATACCCATATTCATATCTATGCCAATAGAATTGGCTATGATGGAAAGGCCTACAATGACAGCTTTATCGGAAAACGAAGTCAGATAGCGGCAGATAATGTAGCAAAGGAATTAGGACTCAAAAGAGTCCGGGAAGTACAGCAGGAAAAAGCTCAGGGATTAAAAGGGCTACGCCAGGAAATCAAAAATATCAATGACCGGGTGCTTCAATCAAGACCAAAGTCCCTGGATGATTATATGAAGAAAATGAAAGCTCATAAGGTGAAGGTGATTCCCACTATTAATAAATCGAATCAACTGCAGGGGTTCCGTGTAGAATATAAAGGTGTAAACCTCAAAGCAAGTGAAGTCGACCGGTCAATGAGCGGTAATAAATTAATTGCGGAGATCTCCCAGAACAGGAGCCTGTCCAGACTGAAGGAAGCCCCACAAAACCTCTTAGTCTTCAATAAATCTGTACAGCTAAGTACCAACCTGGTCACTAAAATAAACAAAGAAATCCTAAAAGAAGCTATAAAAAAAGTAATGGATACCGGGATCGATATATAATTTTAAAATTTTGAGCAATGAAAAAACTAGACGAGATTATGGAACTGATGGCCGATGAGATGGCTGATTTTAAAACTGCTGTTCTGGAGCTTCAAAAGCGTTCTGAACAATTAGCTGAGATGAGCATCCCAATCAGCACCGAAGCTTTGGAGAAGAACCTGAATGTATTCTTACAACAACAGGAAGCGAAAAATGAAAAAAGCGATGAAATTCTTCGGGGTATAGACAGGAAATTACAACATGCCAGGCTAATACCTAATTACCTGCTCATCCTTTTCGGAATAGCTGGAATTCTTGGTTTGGGATTGCTGGGGTATTTTGGTTATACCTCTAATGACAAGATAGAGCAAAATTTTGAAGTCTACCGAATGATTATGGAATCACAAAATAAGCTGCACAAGGATTATTTTGCAGCATATCCTGAAATCCAGGAGGCCTATTGCCAGTGGCTGGAAGATGAAAAATAGGATTTGTAATGACAATTGACACTGTTTAAAAAACCTTCCAATTTGCGTCAAATGGCCTCAAACCCCCAGTAAAACGGTCAAAATTTGCGGCAAAACTTCGAATAGAATGGTTTAATTTTTTTAAAACGGAGTTGTGAAATGCTGTGAGATTTCCAGTAAATGCGCTGTGAAGTCCTGAAAACAGGCTGAAATTTACTGGAAATGGAAAACAGAAGTAGAATGAAATAATCGTTGATCCGGAATATTGGAACAGTATTCATAGACGAAACTCAGAAAAGAACGAGCAGAAAAGGGAATTGATAATCCAATATTTCTTGCTAACCCTTTTATTGTTTTTTTGAAAGTCTCCTTTTTCCTGAATATTTCTCTCTGCCTCCATACTTAAATGGAGTAGACCCTTTTCTTTCTGCATTTGGCACCCTCACATTTATAAATTTAATTTATTCTTACTATCAGCAGCTGCGATCCGGGCTTTTAAAAGGTTCATATCCTCACTTAATTTCTCATCGAGAATCTTTGCATAATGCTGGGTGGTTTTTAAAGATCTATGGCCCAGCATCTTGCTTACTGATTCTATGGGAACACCATTGGTAAGTGTTACGGTGGTGGCGAATGTATGTCTGGCCACATGAAAGGTCAGGTTCTTTTTAATGTCGCAACGTTCAGCTATTTCCTTTAAATAACTGTTCATACGTTGATTGGAATAAACGGGAAGTAAAGTTCCTTTAGAATTTTCCACACCTTCATACTTCTCTATTAATTTCTGAGCAATCGGAAGTAGCGGGATACTGCTCAGCGATTTGGTCTTGGTCCTTTTGATTTTGATCCATAGGTTACCATCTATTCCTTTGATTATATTATCCGCAGTCAATTTTTCAACATCTGCATAGGCCAATCCCGTATTGCAGGAAAAAAGAAATACGTCCCGAACGTTTTCTATTCTGGGAGTAGAAAACTCCTTCTCCATTATTTTAATGATCTCCTCTTTTGTCAGAAACTCCCGGTCTATCAATTCAGTCTTTAGCTTAAAATTATAAAATGGATCTTTTTCCATCCAACCATTGGAAAAGGCCACCCGGACGATTTTTTTAAGATAGGCAAGGTATTTTAATGCTGTATTGTGGGTATGGTTTAGCTCTGTCTTGAGGTAGTATATAAAGGCATTAATGAATTGCGTATCAATACCTCTGACCGGATAATCCTTCCTTTTATAGGAGGAACTAATGAAGGCACGCAAATGATTTTGGGTTGTTTTGTACCTTTGAAGGGTACGAAAAGAAAAGTCCTTACCTATTAATTTTTCCATACTGGTATTGTGTTCATCAAAC
>JAENXB010000354.1 GCA_016649785.1 Flavobacteriaceae bacterium | reverse complement strand
TTATGTCTTCCATGGCAACGTAGATTAATGGTTAATACGTACCAAGTTAGCTCAATATTCATTTTCTTTTTGCGCCGCCTCCCTTAAAAATTGTTAACAGCGGCATGACGGTTTCATCCGAAATTATTGGTGTTAATTATTTGATTATTTGTACGTTCTCATGGAACTCGCATGCCATGAGGTTCCCAATTCGAACATTATTTTCATTCTCTTTTTATGCCGCACCTTTAAAATCAATTCCGCTGCATGTTCGTTTTATGTGTGAATCATTTATTTTTTAAGGCCACATGTAATTCGCATGTAGGTAATTATTATCCCAATTCTATAATCATCTGGTCTAATCCCTGGCGAACAATATCCTGAACTTTAATTTTGGACGTACAGGCATATTCACATAAAGCAAGGTCTTCTTCAATAATCTCGTAAATTCCGAGTTCCTCCATCTTGTCAATGTCGTTAGCTAAAATGGCTTTCAGCAAATAAACCGGAAGAATATTCATCGGAAGGAATTTTTCATATTCTCCTGAAAGTACAAAGGCTCTTTCTCCACCGTGTAAGTTGGCATTCAAGGTATAAGCTTTTTTCGGGAATAATTTGCCGAAAAAGGTTTTGCTGGCCGAAAATTTATTGAAGCCGGGATCGGCCCAACCCATGAATTCGTATTCGTCGCCTTCTGGAATAATGGTGATTTGGGAATCAAAAAAACCAAGGTAATTATCAGGGGTAACTTTTGTGCCAGTCAGCACATTCCCCGAGATAGTCCGTTCGTTGCCCTCTTTTTTTGTGGTTCCTTTTATAATTCGTTCGAGGTTGACTCCAAGAATAGTCTTAAAATATCCAGGTGATTTAACTTCGGAACCAGTTAATGCAATGATTTTTGAAAAATCGAGTTTGCCTGTTCCAAATAACTTTCCAATATATATTAATCCCTGAGGGGTGATGGTCCAAACTATTTCTCCTTTATTAACCGGACTAATGTGATGAATCTGGATTCCGACATTACCGGCAGGGTGGGGTCCTTTGAACTGATTGATTTCCAAGTTTTTCAGGCCTGAAAAAATTCCGTTTGCCTGTTCCGGCCTGATTCCTATTTGAATTTTTCCAGTGGTTAATTTGGACAATGCATTCACCCCGGTTTGAAGTTCAGCAATTTGCCCTTTAAATAGAAATTCGTAATCAGGTGCCAGTGGGGCAGAGTCGAAACCTGAGATAAAAATATGTTTGGGTATTTGCGAAGGCTTGGCAGTAGTTCCATAAGGACGTTGTTTGATAAACGGCCATAATCCACTTTTTAAAAGTTGTTCCTTAATTTCTTCTGCGGAAAGATTCTTCGGATCGGCTTTTGTAAATGGGACCGATTCATTTTTACCATCAGCTTTAATTATAATTTCAAGGACTTTTCTGCGCTCTCCCCTGTTGATCTCCAACACCTGACCGCTTGTTGGAGCAGTATAGAAAACTTCCGGATTGTATTTGTCGAAAAAAATGGGTTCTCCGGCTTTAACATTCTGTCCTGCTTTTACAAGCAGTTTCGGAACAAGACCCGGGAAATCAGTTGGCTTAATGGCAACTTTGTCAGTTTCGACTGATGTTCCAAGATTTTTTTCGGCATCCCCTTTCAAACGGATGTTAAATCCACGTTTTAAATTGATAACCTTTGACATTAGAATTCCCTCGTATGGTTTATGAATTGGTTGCCAAAAGTAAAAAATTAAAAATCTTTTCACAATCTTTGAACTATAAACTTAGATGAATTGAAATATTTATATTCATTAAAGCGTTAACTAAAACAATACTGC
>JAENXB010000283.1 GCA_016649785.1 Flavobacteriaceae bacterium | reverse complement strand
TCCCCATCCTGCCCGTTTTCTATGTTGAAGCTAATTGGCGTAATTTCTGCCATGTCAAGACTTTCCAGTTGTGAACTATCCAGTTGGGCTGAATAATTTCCTGATTTTAGTCCTAAGTAGCTGAAATAACCATCAGATTCCGAAAGAATGCTAAACACCAGTTCTTCTTTTTCGTTGAAGATATTAATTTGTATTCCACCAATACCTTCTTCTGAATCATAAATGAATCCCGCGACTTCCCCCACAACCGATACGGGAATTTCAATCAATTTTAACTGATTTGGATTCACACTGATGTTAAAAGTCTCTTTTTCCACCCTCCAGGAAATTCTGTTGAGATTGCTGGTATTAAGGATAAAATGATGCACAATATAAGGCTCTAAACCTGAAAACATGATTGTTCCGTCCTTGGTTTTTTCCCTGATTCCTCCACCAATACTCCGGATGGCCATCCCTTCAACCAAAGGTTCATTTTTATCCCTCTTTTGGTTATCATTCAAATCCAGAAAAGGCTCAAACCTTAGATCTCCCCGCCCGAGGTCGGGAGTATTGTTGAATTTTAGGTAACTGGCCCCTGGATCAAAGGTGAGACTTCCCGCGGCCGACTGTGAAAAGGAGGTTTGATTTTTATTGGTATTGCTGAAAAGGCCTACCCGTGAAAACGGCAGTTCATAGGTAAAGCCTATTTGCATGTAAAATTGATCATAATTAAAATCCCGGTTGTAGGAAACCTGCAGGTGTGCTTTTTTGAACAATTGCTTCTTTAACTGACCCTGGACTGATGGCCGACCCTTACCTGAATATTGATAGGTGAGCTGTGGAACAAAGACAATTCCATAAGGAAGTTTAATGGATGTTGAAATCCTGCTGTAAATAAAAGTATCGCTAAATTCATTGAAAAAAGCGGTGGTGGTGAGGTTTAAATTGAATCCGAACACATTTCCGGACAACAGCCATTCCGCATTGGTATATTGGTGTTGTTGAAGTATGTTTTGCCTAAAGCTAAATCTTGAGAGCCCGGAAAGGTTCCTGAACTTAAGAGGAACAGACAATACCGCCTTGCGCTCTTCTGTATAACTAAAACGCACCGCATCCTGGGTTTCATCATATTTTGCATAGTTGAGTTCCAGTCGCACATTTGATGGGGAAGTATAATTGAGTATTCCCCTGTAGCCAACCTTGTGGGAATACTCTCCAGAGACCAGGATGTTGTAAGGCAATCTAAGCGAGGTATTCAAAAATGGGATAATACGGTTGTTTTCAAGGGAAGAAAGATATTCTACCCCACCCCCAACACTTAAATCGCGGGAAATCCCATAGTTAAAGCGTGCCTGCGAAAAAATACTGTTTTCCCCATCTTCTACGACTCCTGAACTGATGCTGTATTCAAACTCGTTTTGGGGCAGAAAATTAAAAGGAATGCTAAAATCCTGCTGAGAGATCTTTTCTTCTCCCCAGGGACCAAAATACCGCAACTCTACCGCATTGCTCCCATATATTAAAGGCACATCAAAGGAGAAAAATCCTGAGGCATCTGCTGTAATATAGTCCACCAATACATTGTTGATATACAGTTCTACCGTCCAGTCGGGTTCAGTATAATCGCTTAATAAATAAGTTCCGAAGGATTTTCTTACATAGGTGGGAGCATTCGTTAATTGTACTCCCAAAACGGGATTAAAAATAGAAGCGATTGAATTGTTATTAATTTTCCCAAGGGTAACCTGACGCAAAAATCGACTTTCATTATTTACATAGCGCCAACGGTAAAACTGATTCCTTGCCGAAAACTCCTGATGGGTATTATAATTTATAATTCCCGTAAATTCACCACCGGCCAAAAGGCCTCCCAAGGCAAGGTTATATCTGTTTTGGGTTGGAAGTCCCGGGTTTTGGGTTGTATTAATAGTCCAGTTCGCCTTGCCGAATTGGAAAAAAGGATGGTTTCTTTCAATAGTGGTATCGGCTAAATACTTCTGGTTTACCTGACGAATGTTCGCCTGAATCTGTTTCCGCCGGGCTTCCTTAATTGAGGGAAGTTCGGTTTCCGATTCCAGGTTTACCGTTAAGTCATAAAAGGTAAAGATGGATTTAAGACCAAATAGCTCTTCGAAATATTTCGGTTTTAAAAATACCCGTGTTCTGGTGCTGATAATATCCTCAGGCTTCAGGGATATTGTTTTATTCTTATAGGTTATCTCAAGGTGGGATGCATCAATTATGAAAGTGTCCTCCTGATTTATGAAATACCCCTGAACAGAAGAGAAATCTCTCGCAGAAATATTTCGAATCTTCAGAAAATCAAAAAGATCGGTTACAGATAAATAGATTTCCTCTTCGCAAATAATGCTGGGAAGCTGGATGCTCCCTATATGTTTTACCTGAAGAAGCACGAGCACTTCATCACACTCCCTTGTAGACTTGGCCGCATAAGCATTAAACTGTAGCAAAATGAAGAAAGGCAGCAAAAACCAAACAATAAAACCGCGTCGCAGGCTTCTGCCTACAGGTATTTTATGGTTATCGAGAAAATTTTTTCCATTTTGCAAAACAATCACTCAATCATGATACTAAAGGTTATAAAAAGTTCCCCATTGTAATCGCCAGCCGGAATTTCATTGGCAACAGTAATAGTGCCACCTATAAATATCTGGACTGGGGCTCCGGATTGAACAACCGGATTCGAAGGATTAGAAATACCTGCTTCAAGACTCATACTATTGCCAACGCCATTGCTCAATGTAGCTAGTGAGCTTGTAACTGTTATATTGATAGGATTTAAACTATCCGTGGATAAGGTAAAAGCTGATACGAGAAAACTAGAATTAACTTCCTGTATGTTTCCCGTGGTAGTTCTAATTCCTGTATTTGAAATACTTAGACTGCCTCCTGTTGCTCCAAGAAGGTAAAAACTGCCAAAACTCAAATC
>JAENXB010000265.1 GCA_016649785.1 Flavobacteriaceae bacterium | reverse complement strand
GAACAACCCGGAGTGGCAAATTCCAATTGATCTACAGACCAGGTTTCCGGACCTGCCACTTATCTTAGATCCTTCCCATATTGCGGGAAACAGGGAACTTCTTTTTGATTTGAGCCAAACTGCCCTGGATCTTAATTTTGATGGATTGATGGTTGAAACCCATTACGATCCGGATAATG
This sequence comes from Flavobacteriaceae bacterium, assembly GCA_016649785.1. Classification (GTDB taxonomy): domain Bacteria; phylum Bacteroidota; class Bacteroidia; order Flavobacteriales; family Flavobacteriaceae; genus Gillisia. Next base: position 3,119 of record JAENXB010000265.1, on the reverse strand, counting down.
CCTGGAGTGACGCGGCACAACAGATCACTCCTGAAACTTTGATCCAGATAATGAAAGATCTAAAGATCAAAAAAGTAGCTTCAGAAAGTGAAGAATTTTTGAACAGTTTAAAGAATTTAAGGGCCAAAATAGATATATCTGATCAACAATTGCTGGAAGTTCTTTCCAAGAGAATGAAAATTTCAGATGAAATTGGCAAGATCAAAAAATCTCAAAACGTGGCCATACTTCAAACCCAAAGATGGAATGAAATTCTGGGTAAAATGATCCTGAAAGGTGAAGAGCAGGGCTTAAGCGAAGAGTTTATCCTGAAATTGTTTAAGGCGGTCCATATGGAATCAATTAATCATCAAAAAAGATAATTCGGTTACCGTTGTTAATTTTATTTTAAACCTCACAGTTCACTAAGCTTCTGTGAGGTTTAAATATTAAATTCATTTTGATTGAGGGGAATATCCTTATTTTATTAGATAATTTGAAGTTGTAACTTTGGCTTTTTATATTTTAGCAGAATAAACCTAAAAGATAGATCCTGAAATTATTTTAGCATCTACTTTGGAAGGTGGATGTATGATCAATTAATGCAATGAAGGGAATAGTTTACAAATCGACCGGTAGCTGGTATCACGTGAAGGCAGAAAATGGGGAAACCTACAAATGCCGTATCAGGGGAAAATTCAGGATGCATGGCATCAAGAGCACCAATCCTGTTGCGGTGGGGGACAAGGTGAAATTTGATTTGGAAGATACCGGGGATGAAACCTTGGGCGTTATCACGGAAATTGAAGATCGCCACAATTACATCATTCGCAAATCGGTGAATCTTTCCAAGCAGATCCATATAATAGCTTCCAATATTGATCAGGCATTTTTATTGGTCACCCTGAACAACCCGCCAACTTTCACTACTTTTATAGATAGGTTTTTGGTTACGGCCGATGCTTATCATATCAAAACCATACTTTTATTCAATAAAATTGACACTTACAATCAGGAAGAACTGGACGAGATTAAATATTTAGCAGGATTGTACAGGGAAATTGGGTATGAATGTTTAGGAATTTCAGCAAAAACCGGAAAAAATATAGATAAGGTAAAAGCGATGATGCTTGGCAAAACAAGTATGATCTCAGGACATAGCGGCACGGGAAAATCTACTCTGGTCAATGCCCTTGAACCTACCCTGGATTTAAAAACAGCCAAAATAAGTACACAGCATAAACAGGGTCAACACACTACCACTTTTGCCGAAATGTATGACCTGAGCTTTGATGCCAGGATTATTGATACTCCCGGGATCAAGGGTTTTGGAATTGTAGATATTGAAAAAGAGCAATTGGGGAATTATTTTCCCGAGTTTTTCGCGTTAAAACACAAGTGTAAATTTCACAACTGCCTTCACCTGGATGAACCCAAATGTGCGGTAAAGGATGCTTTGGAAGAAGGAAAAATTGCCTGGTCACGCTACAAAAGTTATCAGCAGATAATTAAGGGAGAAGATGAGCAGCAATACAGGATCGATGAATTCAGCGAACAATGAGAATAGTTTTACAAAGGGTTTCACAAGCCTCGGTAAGCATAGACAATAAAATAATTTCTGCCATAAAAGAAGGATACCTGATCCTGCTCGGGATTGAAGATGCCGATACTTCGGAAGATATTAAATGGCTTTGCAATAAGACAGTGAAAATGCGCATTTTTAATGATGAAAATGGCGTGATGAATCTTTCTTTGCAGGATATAGATGGAGAAGCGCTTATTATTAGCCAGTTTACACTCCACGCCAGTACCAAAAAGGGAAATCGTCCCGGATACATAAAAGCTGCCAGGCCCGAAGTAGCAATCCCATTATACGAGGAATTTATAAGGGAATTTGAAAAAACATTTGGCAAAAAAGTAGGGTCGGGAGTTTTTGGGGCCGATATGAAAGTTTCCCTTTTAAATGACGGTCCGGTCACAATTGTATTAGATTCAAAAAACAAGGAATAATGAACATACAAAATGCACAGCTCGCGGTAGATGAATGGATCAAGGAACACGGAGTCCGGTATTTTAACGAGCTTACCAATATGGCACAATTAACCGAAGAGGTTGGGGAAGTGGCCCGTATTATTGCAAGACGTTACGGCGAACAAAGCGAAAAGGAAAGCGATAAGAACAAGGATCTGGGGGAGGAATTGGCAGATGTTATGTTTGTGGTGCTTTGTCTTGCCAACCAAACTGGAATCGATCTTCAGGAAGCTTTTGACAAAAAACTGGATATAAAAACCAAACGCGACCACGACCGGCACCAGAACAATAAAAAACTACAATAATGGCATTTAAAAAAATAGTCAGGAATAAAGCTTTTTGGAGATCGGTAGCTGGAATGGCGATTGCCTTTGCTATTGTGTACCATATTATCACGATGTTATTCGAATTTGGCGGATTTTATTTTTCAGCATTTTTTGATGAAAAAATAGGAGGGGGAAGATGGCTGAGGTTTGTTTTGGGAACCATACTATCTTCATTTTTATATGGTTTCATCGTGACTTACGGTTTATTTATAGCTAAGTTAAAAAAGGAAGAAAGGGAGCAATTGTAAGGATTAATTCAGAAAAATATCAACATAAAATGCACTCATGAATATTCATCTTTCACATCCCGGAAATCAACTTTCGGGAGAATTAAAAATAACGGGATCCAAAAGCGAATCCAACCGGGCGTTGATTTTGCAGGCCCTTTATCCAAAGTTAAAACTTGAAAACATTTCCAACAGTGATGACACAAAAGTTTTACAGGAATCCCTGAAAAAGGGATCAGGGCTTATTGATATCCACCATGCCGGGACCGCGATGCGTTTTTTAACCGCATATTTCGCCTCTAAAAATGATTGTAATGTAGTTCTTACCGGTAGTAAGCGCATGCAGGAAAGGCCTGTTAAATTATTGGCAGATGCCTTGAAAAGTCTTGGAGCCGATATTTCATATGAAAAAAATGAGGGTTATCCCCCCTTGAGAATTAAAGGCAAAACGCTCACCGAAAATAAGGTTTGTTTGCAGGCGAATATCAGTAGCCAGTATATTTCGGCTTTAATGCTCATTGCTCCATCGCTGCCGCAAGGATTGGAAATCGTGCTG
>JAENXB010000078.1 GCA_016649785.1 Flavobacteriaceae bacterium | reverse complement strand
GGATTTGTAGGATCTGATGTATTTATTGAAGGCTTACAGAGTGATTTTAACGGTTTTCACCTGACATACGCATTTATTAAAACTTTCTTATTTGCGATGATTTTGGCAACCATTCCTGCATATCATGGGTATTATATGAAAGGCGGGGCTTTGGAAGTAGGTAAAGCAAGCACCACAGCGTTTGTATGGACCAGTGTGGTTCTTATTATCACCAATTACGTTGTAACCCAATTATTACTCAGCTAATGATAGAAGTTAAAAATATACACAAAAAATTTGGAAACGAAGAAGTTCTAAGAGGAATTGACTTTGTTTTTGAAACAGGAAAAACAAACCTTATTATCGGGGAATCGGGTTCAGGTAAAAGTGTTTTGCTCAAATGTATGTTAGGCCTTTTTACTCCGGAGGAAGGGACTATTGAATACGATGGGATAGCTTACTCCAGTTTTTCGGAGGAAGAAAAGCGTGAACTCCGGAAAAAAGTCGGAATGCTTTTTCAGGGAGGAGCCTTGTTTGATTCAATGACCGTAGAGGAAAATGTAATGTTCCCCATGAGAATGTTCACCAATAGCAGAAAAAGGAATTTAGTAAAGCGGGTCCACGAAGTTTTGGAGAGGGTCAACCTAAAAGGGAGCGAAAATAAATTCCCCGGAGAAATAAGCGGTGGAATGCAAAAAAGAGTTGCCATTGCCAGGGCTATTGTCAATAAACCTAAATATTTATTTTGTGATGAGCCCAATTCGGGTTTGGACCCAAATACAGCCACTGTTATTGACAATTTAATTATGGAGCTGACAAAAGAATACAATATTACAACGATAGTCATAACCCACGATATGAACTCTGTAATGGAAATTGGTGAAAATATTGCCTTTCTAAAGGATGGAGTTTTGGCATGGAAAGGGGATAAAAATCAAATTTTTAAAACCGATGACAAAACTGTAACCGATTTTGTTTATTCCTCCAATCTATTTAAGAAAGTGAGAAAAGCACAACTGCAAGGGCATTAGCTAGTTCATGGATTTTACCGCCAATGTATCCAGTTTTAACCTTAATGCTAACCAATTCTGAATTTTTTTGGTTTCTGCCTTTTTTATCCTATTGACAACATTGTTTTTCCAGGTAATGTTAAAAGTGGGGATGGTATCAATTTTTGAAAAATTGGTAGAGATCGTATTAGCAAAACTAAGGGTTTCCACGTTTTCGTAATTCACCTTTACCTCCTGACTGATTTCTTTGAATGAAAAATCCCCGAGTTTGTATTTCAAAAGTTCATTTTCCAGCAATGAGATGCGCGCATCTTTATTCTCGATAACTTCCTGATTTTTCATATAGAGATCTTCCAAAATTCCGCTTCTTACCTGGGTTGACAATAAGGCTAAATCTCCGGTTTGTGATGCGCCCTGATGAACAATTAATGTGGATTCCTTAAGTGCTTCCATCTCCTTCATTTGCTCCCTCCAGGTTTCAATGGTTGCCTGGGGTACAGAAACACCAATAAGATATACTTCAATTTCTTTATTGTGATAATTCTGATTGGTCTTGATAGTTTCAGCACCGCTATATCGTACAATTTCTGATATAAATTCCCGGGCTTTTGTTTCAAACACCTGTTTTTGCAAAAGGTTCACGAAAAGGATAAGGCTTGGAATCATTACAATAATCGCAATAACCGAAGCAATTCGGGCAATTTTCTTTCGGTGTTTGCTGTTTGCGTATTTAACCAATGGAAAATCCAATAATTTTGAAACTACAAAGGTGGAGAGCGCAATAAAAACAGCATTTATGGAAAACAAATAAAGAGCTCCACCGGCATAAGCCATATTGCCAATGGCCAATCCATAACCAACGGTGCATAAAGGCGGCATCAAAGCAGTAGCAATAGCCACCCCAAAGATCACACTGGCGATGGTACCCTTCTTTGTTTTAGCGACAATCAATGCAAGTCCGCCAAATATGGCAACCAGCACATCCAGAATAGTAGGATACGTACGCGCGATTAATTCCGGTGTTTCTTCTTTTACAGGGGAGATCAAAAAGTATATATAGGCAGTTAGCACACTCAAGCCAACCATAACTCCCATATTGATAAAGGATTTCTTTAAGGTATCTACATCATTAATGGCCACCGATAATCCCACCCCTACAATTGGGCCCATAAGTGGCGATATCAACATCGCGCCAATTACAACGGCTGTACTGCCCACATTCAGTCCAATTGAGGCTACAAATATCGAAAATATTAAAATCCAGGCATTGTGGCCCTTGAAAGATATATCCTTTTTAATCGCCTCAACGGTAGCTTCCCTATCGGTATCCTGCCTGATATCGAGCAATTCTGAAATAAATGCCCTGGTATTCTGCCAGATCCCGGTTGCATGAGAAAATTCATTCTGCTTTATGGTTTCTTCCGGTTTACCCGCGTCAGGATTATTTCTGTTTTCCATTTCTAACCTAAGTTTTTCCCAAATTTTTCCATTACCCGGGCTCGAATCTCTTTAATTTCCTGTTCCTTTTCTTTTGGGACTATCAATAATACATCTTCATCGTCTACAATAATATAATCTTTAAGCCCATCTACCACTACAATTTTAGGTTTATGGGTATAAATAATATTATCCTTTGCTTCATTTGAAATCAATTGGGCATTTACCACGGCGTTCTTTTGATGGTCTTTATCCAATTCTCCATATAATGCACCCCAGGTCCCCAAATCGTTCCAATCAAAGGATGCCGGCAGGACATATACAAATTCCGACTTTTCCATGATGGCAAAATCAATTGAAATATTTTCGGCCTGAGGATATACTTTTCCTATAAATTTTTCCTCTTCGGGGCCATTCAATTTATCGGCACCTTTCTGAAAGAGATGGTACATTTCTGGCAGATATTTTAAAAAAGAATCAGCTATAAATGAGGCTTTCCAAATAAAAATCCCTGCATTCCAAAGGTAATTGCCATCTTTCAGGAATTTTTTTGCATTTACAAGACTGGGCTTTTCGGTAAATTTAACCACTTTCTGAAGCTTGCTTTCCTCATCCTCTTTATATTTGATGTAACCGTAACCTGTGTTTGGAAAGGTTGGTTTGATCCCCAAAGTAATTAGTATCTCCTTTGTAGCCGCGGCCTCAAAAGCCAGGTGAATATCTTTAGAAAATGCTTCCTCATCTTCAATCCAATGATCGCTGGGAGCAACAAGCATCACGGCATCCGGATTTTGTTTTCTTATTTTAAGGGCGGCAAGCAAAATACAGGGAGCGGTATTTCGCAGTGCAGGTTCCAAAAATATTTGATCATCGCTTATTTTTGGGAGCTGTTCCTTTACCATTCCCTTATAATCCTGGTTGGCAAGTATCAGGATATGCTCATAAGGAACAACTTTAGCCAGACGATTATAGGTATGCTGAAGTAGGGTTTCCCCAATTCCCAGCATATCGTGAAATTGTTTGGGAAACCTGGAGGTACTCACCGGCCAAAAACGGGAACCAACACCTCCGGCCATGATGACTGCAAAATAATTTGTATTGTAACTCTTCATATGAAGATTCTTATAAATTCATTTTATTTGAATAATGAATTTCTATTAACTAATTTTAATTTTAAAAGTATAAACTTTCCTGATTAATGTCTATCGGTTTTAAACAATATTAACGGACAAAATATTTTTATTTTCATCAGATTTCCGCAGATGATGATCAGATTAATTAAGAAAATTTTTCTATTTTCCATTTTCTATTCTCTCTTATCTACCGTCTATCTTCTATTATCTATTCTCTCTTTTTTATCGTCTATTTTAAAGCAATTCCACCTCAGCATTTGGTTGAAATAAATAAATTTTACCCGTGGCCATTTCCAGGCACTCATAGCGCTTTCTTCGTTTTATTCCCTTTTTAAAAATTTTGCCGTTATAAATACGAAAAACCCCGCCGTTAGGCACTTCAAAAATATAATTATTGTCGTTCTCGGGATCAAATTTTTTTAAGGCGACAGAAAGATGTGCATCAGTATCTCCGCTGGCCTTCGGATTTTTAAAATGATTTGCTATTAACGGTAACAATTGGCTTGGAAATATTTCCGGACGGATAAACGGCAACATCAACTGTTGAAAAGTCAACTTCCATTCCTGACCGTGGGGCAGAATTGCCCTCCCAAATCTTTCAAAAGCCACCAAATGTGAAATTTCATGCACCAGGGTTATCAAAAACCGAAATTTATTCAAATTTGAATTCACGGTGACTTGATGCACCCCACTGGGCATTCTTCTATAATCGCCATGTCTTGTAACCCGTTCATTTACAATTTTAAGATGAATGCTGTTTTCTTCAATCAACGTAAAAATTGCTACGACAGAATGGCTCGGAAGGTATTTTTCAAGAATATCGTTCATGAAATTATTTGTTATGGAGTAGAGTTTGAAACCTGTAACAATTTTCCGTTGTAATATTTTTGACCGTTTAAGCTAAACTCCACAATATATTCGGCCATTTCAATAGCCGACAAGGGTGCTTTATACCCGGGAAATGCTTCTTCCAGCATTTCGGTTTGAACTGCACCAAGCGCCAGCACATTAAAGGAAGGACCGTTTTCTTTATGTTCCTCAGCCAGAAGTTCAGTTAAAGTAATAATTGCCCCTTTACTGGAGCTATATGCCGATAAACCTGCGAATTTCACGCTCCCCTGTACGCCGCCCATACTGCTGATATTAACAACGTGACCGCTTGCAGGCATCAACGGAAGTATTTTCTGAATAATACCTACAACCCCAAAAACATTGGTGTTGTATATGTTTTTAAATTCTTCTACACTCGACTTTAAAAAGGGTTTATTTAAGATCGCCCCGGCATTGTTGACAAGAACATCAACATTCTTCCATTCTGACCCTATATATGCAACCACTTTTTCCAGAGAATCTTCCCTGGTGATATCACAGGAAATAGAATGAACATTTTTCAATTTTAAACCTTCCACCGGCTCTGTATTTCTGGAAAGAGCCAATACCTTATGCCCGGCTTTGGCAAATAATTTTACCATTTCAAGTCCTATTCCGCGGCTAGTCCCTGTAATTACTACGTGTTTCATTATTGGTTCAGTTTAATTTCCTTTTCTGATGTATTTGCCATTTTATAAAGTCCGGGGATCACACTTTGAATGAGGTTCGATATATGTGAAAAATCCATCTTTTCAGCCTCATCCGAAACGTGATGGTAATAATCGTAATTTGTGAAATCAAAAGTGCTGATGGTTTGTGAGGGGACATTAAATTCCTGAAAAAACGGATAATTATCACTTCTTTCAAATAGCTTGAATTCATTGGCTCGCGGTAAAAATCCCAATATCTTTGAATTGGAATATTCATTAAATTTTTCAGCCAGATTAGATCCTTCGAAACCTGTTACATAAGCCAGATAATTTTTATCCTGCATAGGCACGCCAATCATTTCAAAATTGACCATTGCATATAAATTCAATCCTTCCGAATTTAATTTTTCAGCGAGTTGTTTCGATCCCCGAAGGCCCATTTCTTCAGCAGAAAAAAGCACAAACAGCAAACTTCTTTTATTGTCGTTTATTTTTGAAAAGTGTTTTGCCAATTCCAAAACCCCCACAGTTCCTGAGGCATTGTCATTGGCGCCATTGGCAATAGAATCGCCATTGATCACTTTCCCGACACCTATATGATCGTAATGAGCACCAAGAATGATGAACTCATTCTTTAATACAGGATCACTTCCTTCCAAATATCCTATTAAATTACACCCGGTTTTATTGCCAACCTCAAATGTATCGCGATAGGTTTTATAGTAGGGTTTTATATTGTTTTCCTCAAACATGATTTCAATAAAAACCGCTGCTTCTTCAATTCCCTCTGTACCGGTTTCACGCCCGTGAAGTTCATTGGAGGACAAATATTCCAAATTTTTCTTTACTGAAGCCTCTAAAATTACGGGATTGGGTGCCTTGATATCTCTTTCAGAGATTATCGTTTTTTCCGACGCAGCACTTTGGGTTATATTACAGGCCGTCGAAATAACTAAAGCGGCAAGCATCCCAATTTTATATAAAGCATTCCTCATAGCCTTAAAGATAAAAAAATCCCGCAATAGTGCGGGATTTTGAATATTTATTTTCCATTTTAACCCAGGTTTTAAGCCAACATGGTTACGGGATTTTCAAGGTAACTTTTCAGGGTCTGTAAAAAAGCAGAACCCGTTGCTCCATCTACGGTTCTATGATCGCAGGCAAGGGTAAGTTTCATTGTATTTCCCACAACTATCTGACCATTTTTAACCACCGGTTTTTCAACTATAGCTCCTACAGACAGGATCGCTGAATTGGGTTGATTTATAATGCTGGTAAATTCTGAAATTCCAAACATTCCCAAATTGGAAACAGTAAATGTACTGCCTTCCATTTCCTGAGGCTGCAATTTTTTATTGCGCGCTTTCCTTGCCAGATCTTTTACCTGCGCACCAATTTGTGTCATAGACATTTGATCGGCAAAACGCAAAACAGGAACCAGAAGTCCGTCTTCTACCGCTACTGCAACCCCCATGTGAATGTGTTTCGCAATTCTGGTAGTTTCCCCGATCCATTGTGAATTCACCCTTGGATGCTTGCGCAGTGCCATAGCTGATGCTTTTATCACCAAATCGTTATAGGAAACCTTCACATCCGGAAGCTCGTTAATTTGTTTTCTCGATGCAATTGCACCTTCCATATTTAACTCAATAGTAAGATAATAATGAGGCGCATTGAATTTTGACTCTCCAAGGCGTTTTGCTATAGTCTTGCGCATTTGGGAATTTTTAATTTCCTCAAATTCCTCTTCACCTGCAGCAACGTATGCTTGCACTACTTTTGCCTCTGCTTTGACCTCTTCAGAAACACCGGCCGACTTGGCTTTTTCTGATGGCTTAAAGGATTCTACATCTTTCTTTACAATCCTGCCATTCTCACCAGATCCCTTTACATCGGCTAGTTTGATTCCCTTATCCTCAGCCATTTTTTTGGCTAATGGAGAAGCAAAAATACGTTTGTCGCTATGTGTTTTTGAAGCTTTACTTTCTTCTGAAATTTCAACTTCTTTGGGCTTTTCTTCTGAAGATTTTTTATCTAAGACAGGAGATTCTTTGGAAGCGCCAGACTTAGCGCCAATTTTGGAAATATCGGTGCCTTTAGGTCCAATTATGGCTAAAAGGGAATCCACTTTTGCAGATTCTCCTTCCTGAATTCCAATTTTAAGCAAGGTTCCATTATAGAAGGATTCAAATTCCATTGTGGCCTTATCGGTTTCAATTTCGGCCAATATATCGCCTTCCTCTACTTCATCGCCTTCGTGTTTGATCCATTTGGCTACGGTGCCTTCTTCCATGGTATCGCTCAATCGAGGCATGTTTATTACCTGAACTCCTTCCGGAATTTCTCCATCTTCATCTGAATTTTCATCTTCTGAAACGCTCTTACTATCCTTAACTTCATCTCCAGATTTTTGAACCTCTTTATCTTCAGAATCTTCCTTATTCTCCTTGTCATCAGGTTTTTTTCCACCTTCCAACAACGCAGAAATATCTTCACCCTTTTCACCAATTATGGCCAAAAGCGAATCTACGGGGGCAGTTTCACCCTCTTCAAGTCCTATATACAAAAGGGTCCCCTCAGAAAAGGACTCAAATTCCATTGTGGCTTTATCAGTTTCAATTTCAGCCAGAATATCGCCTTCCTCCACTTTATCGCCAACTTTCTTTAGCCATTTTGCGACAACCCCTTCTTCCATGGTATCGCTTAAACGAGGCATATTAATTACTTCTGCCATAATTTATTCTACTTTATGTGATATAAATGGGTAATCCTTTTGTTCGTACACCATATCGTACAACGCGTTTTTATCCGGATATTCAGATTCTTCGGCAAATTTTTCGCATTCGCTCACCTTATCTTTAACACGCTTATCTATTTCCTTGATTTCCTTATCTGTAGCGTACTTTTTATCTTTAATGATATCGAGTATTTGGGTAATCGGATCTATTTTTTGATATTCGGCAACTTCATCTTTGGTACGATATTTTTGAGCATCACTCATGGAATGACCTCTGTAGCGATATGTTTTCATTTCTAAAAAAGTAGGTCCGTCACCTTTACGCGCCCTTTTAATGGCTTCGTCCATAGCCTCGGCTACTTTTATAGGATTCATGGCATCTACGGGTCCACATGGCATATCATATCCCAAACCTAATTTCCAGATTTCCGTACTTTTGGAAGTACGGGCTACCGATGTTCCCATTGCATAACCGTTATTCTCAACGCAAAACACCACGGGTAATTTCCAGTTAACTGCCATATTCAGGGTTTCGTGTAAGGATCCCTGACGTGCAGCGCCATCCCCTAAAAAGGTTAAGGTAACCGCATCTCTTTTAAAATATTTATCGGCGAAGGCAAGTCCGGCCCCTAATGGTATTTGTCCACCTACAATTCCATGACCTCCATAAAAGCGGTGTTCTTTAGAAAAAATATGCATAGAACCACCCATTCCCTGGGAAGTTCCTGTTTTTTTTCCGTAAAGTTCGGCCATCACCCTTTTAGGATCTACTCCCATCCCAATAGGCTGAACGTGGTTCCTGTAAGCGGTGATCATGCGGTCTTTTGTGAGATCCATAGCGTGCAATGAACCACACAATATGGCTTCCTGCCCATTATATAAGTGTAAAAATCCTCTTACTTTTTGTTGAATATAAACCTGGGCAAGCTTGTCTTCAAACTTACGCCAAAACAACATATCCTCGTACCACTTCAAATAGGTGGCTTTAGTAATCTTCTTCATGTGCAAATTAATTTAAGGCCGAACAGTGGAATTTGTAAGGCAGCCACAAAAATACTGTTTTCAATAGGAAATGAAAACAGTTTTTCACTAAAAAATATCGAAATCGTTATAGATAGGAACCATCAAACCCAAGCGGCAATAAATCTTTCAAAGAATTTGATTTTACAACCTTACCTCCTTCTCCCATAAAATAGATTTCTATTGGGGTTTCCTGTTTCACTTCATATTCCGATATCGCCTGCCTACAGGCACCGCAGGGAGGAATTGGAATTACAAGATGATGATTCATGGATTTTGCGGAAATGGCAATTCTCTCAACCTTAGCCTCGGGAAATTTAGCCCCAGCGTAATAAATAGCAGTGCGTTCGGCACACAACCCGGAGGGATAAGATGCATTTTCCTGATTGCTTCCTGTTATTATTTCTTTATTGTCGAGCAGGATTGCGGCACCCACTTTAAATTTTGAATAGGGAGTATAAGCAGTATTTCTTGCCTCAAATGCTTTCTCCATTAAATGTTGCACTTCTATGGGAAGTTTTTCAAATGAATCGAATACTTCAAAAACGGCAACTATAGTAATAGTTTTCATTAATTATTTGATTTTTTTGGCGCCCGAAATATAAAAATGTCTCCTCTGATTATTTAGGATAACCGGGGAAATATATAAATTAACTTTTATTAATTTTTACTGTATTCTTCGCCAAAATTGAAAGTTAGTCCAAACCGAAGGGTTCCTTCCAGTGGGCTCACTACATCTGAGGTAGAAAATAAATAAGAAACATCAATTAAAACCGGGGCATATTTAAAGCCGGCTCCAATAGCCACAAATTTCCTGGAACCTTTGGTATCGCTTTCATTAAAATAACCCGTCCTCAATGAAAAGGCTTCCTGAAAAACATATTCAGCGCCAAAAGCCCAGGTAATTTCCTTTAATTCTTCCGAAAATCCATCCGGGGCATCGCCAAAGGATTTAAAAATACCTTCAATAGAGCCTATGCTGTTATATTCCTCTTCATCTGCCCTATCAATTACACCGTCGTTATTAAAATCCTGCGGAGTAGGAACCAGTAGTTTATTGAATTCTATATATGTACCCAATCTGTTTGAAGCATCAAAAATAAAGTCGAATCCGGCTCCTGTTTTTAAGTTTGTAGGAATGAAATTTTCCTGTCCTACCTCGTCATATTTTATTTTGGGCCCAATATTAGAAATATTAAAACCTGCCCGAAATCTTCCGTCGAAATTATTAAAATATATATTCGGACCCTGATAAAATCCTGCCACATCAACTCCAAAGGTAGAAGCCGCGGTAGCATCTTCGTTATTGACAGACAGTCTCAGGTCCGACCGCAGATAACGGCCTGCAACAGCCAAGGAAAAATTATTACTTAATCGCAAGGCATAAGAGAGGTCCAGGGTAAGTTCGTTAGGACTTAACAACAAAGGCAATTCTTCAAATCCTCCCTGTGTTTCAATTGACCCCAGGCTGAAATACCTTAAACTGGCCGCGACAGCGCTGCGTTCATCCAACCGGTTAAAATAGGTGAGATTTCCCAAAAATATATCGTTTACGATATTACTAAGGTAAGGAGTATAAGAAACCCCCACTCCTTGCTGACTTATTATAAATGCGTATTTTGCCGGATTCCACTGTTGTGAAAACGCATCGGCAGAAGTGGCAACACCCTGGTCACCCATCCCGGCAGCTCTGGCATCGGCAGCAATTAGCAGGAAAGGAACCGCCGTGGTAATCACTCTATCCCTTTCTTCCTGAGAAAAAACCTGAAAATTTGACAGTAAAGCAAAACCGAGAGCCAGAATGGTAATATTTCTCATCACAATATTAATTATGTTCAACAAATATATATTTTTATTCTTGTTAAGAGAATAACCTCCTATCAATTTTCTGTTTAAAATTAAAAAGAAGTTAATAAAATAATCTGGCTTTAATATAACTCGATCCCTGTTTTTTTATTGCATAATTGCTTCAATATTTTAAATTGATCACAATAAAATTTTATTTCACCAGCCATTTTCTTAATTTTTTAATACCATCTTCCTATTTAAAATTTACCGTTCAAAAAAATGATGTGAATTGGATAATAGATGGTTTTTGAATCTGATAAAATAATCTTGTACTTTTCACGTTAATTACTATATTGCAAAGCCTAAATTACTACATAAATAGAATAAAATATGAGGACCAGTGTAGCCTTTAAAATACTATTTACTATCGCTATTGGCGCTGGTATATTCAGTTGTAATAAGTCGAATAACAAAGACAATTCGCGGGCAACCGGATGGGATGTCAACTCAAAAGATGGAGGTTTTCAGTACAATACTGATTATGAGGAACAGGAAACAGGCCCCGGCCTTGTTTTTGTTGTAGGAGGAACGTATCCAATGGGTAGTGTTCAGGATGATCCGATGCATGATTGGAACAATACCCCAAATCAACAACACCTGTCTCTTATACAGCTCTCCGAGACCACGAGACCGAACGTAATC
>JAENXB010000380.1 GCA_016649785.1 Flavobacteriaceae bacterium | reverse complement strand
GTAAGCAGAAGAGATTTTATCAAAAAAAGTGCTTTAATAGCGGCAGGAATTTCAATTGTTCCAAGATATGTTTTGGGCCGCGGTTTTATTGCCCCAAGCGACAAATTAAATATTGCCGTAATTGGAGCGGGAGGAAAAGGGTATAGCGATCTTGTGAATGTATGGAACAACGGAGCCTCAAATATTGTCGCCATTTGCGATGTGGATTGGTCTATAGCTTCACTTGCTTTTGAGAAATTCCCAAACGCCAAAAAATTTAAGGATTTTCGAAAATTATTTGATGAGATAAAAGATATTGATGCCGTAACCGTGTCAACTCCCGATCATACCCACGCCATAATTGCGCATTCAGCTATGCAGTTGGGAAAACACGTATATGTTCAAAAACCCCTAACCCATAATATTTATGAAGCAAGAACGCTTACTGAAGCAGCAAATAAATATAAAATAGTGACCCAAATGGGAAATCAGGGCGCTTCGGGCCAAGGCGTAAAAACAATGGTGAAATGGTTTGAAGCAGGGATGATAGGGAAAGTTAGTGAAGTTCAAGTTTGGACAAACAGGCCGGTCTGGCCACAAGGAATCACAACGCCAATTGACAAACCAGCTTTGTTGGATGGATTGGATTGGGACAATTGGGTTGGTCCAGCTAAATGGGTAGATTATCATCCGTTGTACCATCCATTTAAATGGCGCGGCTGGTGGAATTTCGGTACGGGTGCCTTGGGAGATATGGGTTGCCATTTAATTGACCCGCCATTTAGGGTTTTAGGTTTGGGCTATCCATCGGAAGTTGAAAGCAGCATAGGCACCATTTATTCTAAAGATTGGGTGCCAGATTATTTTCCGGAATCTTGCCCGCCCTCTTCAAGAACGCAATTGAAGTTCCCTGCAAGCAAAAAAAATCCTTGTGAAGTAAAAATGACTTGGACGGATGGTGGTTTGCGGCCTTTTCACCCTGAATTGATTCCTGCTGATCATCCAATTGGCGATGAAGACAGTGCCAACGGCGTTATGATGATTGGCGATAAGGGAATAATGACTTGCGGAACTTATGGAAGAATCCCAAAACTATATTTGAATTCGGGAGAAATAATTATTGATAATTCCGAAGCGCAACAAGAGATTGTTTTACCTGAAAACGGACATCAAGTATTGTGGACAGAAGCTTGTAAAGATGGTTTTGGAAGCAATAAACACATAGAATTAACCTCAAGTTTTGATTTTGCGGGACCGTTGACAGAATCTATTTTAATGGGTAATTTAGCTTTAAGAAGTTATAATTTGCGTGAAAGCAAAGAGAATGGCTTTGAATATCCCGGACGAAAAAAATTGTTGTGGGACGGAATAAATATGAAAATCACGAATTTTGAACCAGCAAATCAATTTGTAAAAAGGGAATACAGAGCGGGCTGGAGTTTGTAATAATGCAGCTAT
>JAENXB010000160.1 GCA_016649785.1 Flavobacteriaceae bacterium | reverse complement strand
TTGGAAAATTATCTGGAAGAAAACCCCGGTGATGCCAGGATCATTGTAGAAAAAGTTGTCCTGGCTGCCCAGGCCCGTAATGCTGCTAAAAAAGCCCGTGAAATGGTGCAGCGTAAAAGCGTTATGAGCATAGGTGGATTGCCTGGAAAATTGTCCGACTGTTCAGAACAGGATCCTTCAAAATGTGAAGTCTACCTGGTAGAGGGAGATTCGGCAGGTGGAACTGCAAAGCAAGGAAGGGACAGGAATTTTCAGGCTATTTTACCGCTGCGTGGTAAAATTTTGAACGTTGAAAAAGCCATGACCCATCGTGTTTTTGACAATGAAGAGATAAAAAATATTTACACAGCACTGGGTGTAACTATAGGAACGGAGGAAGATAGCAAGGCGTTGAACTTGTCAAAACTGAGATACCATAAGGTTGTGATTATGTGTGATGCCGATGTGGATGGTAGCCATATTGAAACCTTGATCCTCACTTTCTTTTTTCGCTATATGAAAGAACTTATTGAAAACAGCCATATTTACATAGCGACTCCGCCTCTTTATTTAGTTAAAAAAGGTCAGAAGAAACAATATGCCTGGAGTGAAAAAGAACGGGATGCTATTGCAGATAGTTATAGTGGTGGAGTTCAAATTCAGCGTTATAAAGGTCTGGGTGAAATGAATGCCGAACAATTATGGGATACCACCATGAATCCGGAATTCAGGAAATTGCGCCAGGTGAACATCAATAACAGCGGTGAAGCCGATAGGATCTTCTCAATGCTGATGGGTGATGAGGTTCCCCCAAGAAGGGAATTTATCGAAAAAAACGCGGTATATGCCAATATAGACGCATAATTAATATGAAAAGCCCACGTAATAACGTGGGCTTTTTTTTTGATTTTTATCAAATTTTGTAAAACATCATTTTTCAGAACGTATTTTTAGTATTTTTACTCTGAACTTAAAACCTTATATCGTGAGAAAAAATATTTTTTCAGTTTTTTCAATAATTTTTTTAACCTCATTTTCAGTAATTACGGCCCAATCTAGAGATTTGGAAAAACTTACCAGCGAGATGCTTCTTATTGCTGATAATTTTGCGGCCCCCGGAGCTGAAGGTGCAGCGGTCCAATCCAGTGCGGGTTGGTTTTCTTCAGCAAGATCTTTAGACAAGTGGCAGGTGGAAGTTTCTGTCTATGGAAATGCTCTTTTTGTCCCTAATAGCAAACAAAATAAATTGATTACAAACGCAAGTTTAGGTAATCAGCATCCCAGGGAATCTAATATTCTAAATATCCAGGGAAGCTCTAACGCTTTGCTTCCAACCGTTTTCGGTGGTGATACAGATGTTGTCTTTGAAGGTGAAATAAATGATTCGAACTTTCCCTTTGCTTTTAAATTTGACGCTATTGATGGCTTAAATAAAAAAATTATAATTCACCCCTTTCCACAAGTCACGGTAGGATTGCCTTATGGAACCGAAGTTGCATTGAGATATGTTCCCAGGGTAGTAATAGATAATGTTGGGGTAAGTACCTCCGGGATAGGCTTTAAACATAATTTTGCCCAATATTTTAAATATTCCAGGCCAGATGATTTTCAAGTGGCGGCAGTTGTGACCTACAGCAATATCAATATTGATTATGCTTATGCGCCTATTGAAATTAGCGCCAGTGGGGTGAATGTTCTCAAATTGAACCGCATAGATGTGAAAGCAGATCTGTGGTTGCTGCAAGCATTAGCTTCAAAACTCTATGGAGATTTCGAGGTTTTTGGAGCCATGGGTGTTACCAGTTCAAATTTCGATTATTCTATGGGGGGAGGAGGAAGTTTACTTCTACCATTAAATAATGAATTGGTCGCTTTAGGAGGAAATGATGTAAAATTTAAAGCGGATCTTGGGTTTAACTATTATGTAGGCAATTTCAAAATAAGCAGCGCTTTTACAGCCGGTAGCTTTTTTAATGCCAATTTAGGCCTTCATTATAAAATATAAAAGGTTAAATCTTTGTCATTTCAATACTATAAATATGGCTCATTATTCGTATTTTCGTAAAAAGTATAATAAATTAATAAAAATCATATAAAAATGAAAGTTACTATCGTAGGAGCAGGAGCAGTTGGTGCCAGTTGTGCAGAGTATATTGCAATTAAGGACTTTGCTTCAGAAATTGTGTTATTGGATATTAAAGAAGGAGTGGCAGAAGGCAAAGCAATGGACCTTATGCAAACAGCTTCCCTAAACGGATTCGATTCAAAGATCGTTGGAGTTACAAACGATTATTCTAAAACGGCAGGAAGCGATGTCGTTGTAATTACCAGTGGTATTCCCAGAAAACCGGGAATGACCAGGGAAGAACTAATAGGGATTAACGCTAATATTGTAAAAGAGGTTTCTTCCAATTTAGTAAAAAATTCGCCCAATACAGTCATGATCGTAGTGAGTAATCCTATGGATACCATGACCTATTTGGTTCACAAAACTACCGGTTTGCCTAAAAGCAAGATCATAGGAATGGGTGGAGCTTTAGACAGTGCCCGTTTTAAATACAATTTAAGCCAGGCTTTGGAATGCCCTCCATCAGATGTTGATGGAATGGTATTAGGTGGCCATAGCGACACGGGAATGATCCCTTTATCGAGATTGGCAACCAGAAACTCTGTGCCGGTATCAGCTTTTTTATCTGAAGAAAGGTTAAACCAGGTAGCTGAAGATACCAAAGTAGGTGGCGCAACTTTAACCAAATTATTGGGAACCAGCGCTTGGTATGCTCCGGGAGCAGCTGTTTCTGCATTGGTACAGGCAATTGCCTGCGATCAGAAAAAAATGTTCCCTTGTTCAGCCTTGTTGGAAGGTGAATATGGTTTAAACGATTTATGTATTGGCGTTCCTGTAATTTTAGGAAAAGACGGGTTGGAAAAAATTGTTGAGATCGAATTAAATGACGCCGAAAAAGCCAAGATGAAAGAAAGTGCCGAAGGTGTTAAAAAAACAAATGCAATGCTCACTCTTTAAATAAAGAACACCTATTTTATTTAAAACCGAACAAAAAAAAAGACCACAAATTCGGTGGTCTTTTTTTTTGTTCAAAAGTTAAATTAATCAAAAAAAAAATAATTGGGATTTGAATTTTTGAAATCCTATATTTGTCCGTTTTAAAAATTGACCTAAATTATAAGGAATAATGCAGAATAAAGGACTGATCAAGGTTTTTGCAATTTTATTTGGATTGGTATGTATTTACCAATTATCATTTACATTCATTGCCAGCAATGTAGACAGTGACGCTAAAGACTATGCACTACAGAAGATAAGCACTAATGTAGAAGATTATTCAACCAAGAGAGACCTGGCTGAAGCACGCTATCTGGATTCCGTCGGGAACCAGGAAATATTTGCCGGGATAACTTATAACTCAGCAAAAGACAAAGAACTTAACAAAGGACTCGATCTAAAGGGTGGAATAAACGTAATCCTTCAAATTTCTGTTAAAGATATTTTAAGGGGATTGGCTAATAACAGCAAGGATCCTTCATTTAATAAAGCTATAGTCGAAGCCGAAGCAGCCCAGAAAGATAGCCAGGATAGTTTTGTAGACCTTTTCTTTGAGGCTTTCAGCAAAATTCCGGATGCTAAATTGGCCTCTCCTGATATTTTTGCGAACAAAACCTTAAGCGATCAGGTGAATTTTGAAATGACCAATAAGGAAGTTGAACCTATAATCAGGCAAAAAGTTGACGAATCCATTACTTCAGCTTTCGAAGTATTGCGCAAACGTATCGATAAATTTGGAGTAACTCAACCTAATATTCAGCGATTGGGGAACTCAGGCAGGATCTTGGTAGAGCTTCCGGGAGCAAAAGATATCAGCCGTGTAAAAAGCCTGCTTCAAAGTACCGCTCAATTGGAGTTTTGGTATGTTTATAAAAATAATGATTTTGGTAACTTTCTTGTAAATGCCAATAATGTATTGGTTGACATAGTTGAAAAAGAGAAAGTAACCGATACCGCAGTGGATACTACCGCTACAACAAAGGAAGATGCTGCAATAGAAGCCTTATTGGCCAGTGCTGAAGATACTTCGGAGGTTCAACAAGCAGGCAATAATCCTTTATTGGGTTTAATAGTTTCGCCAGGATTTCAGGGAAGTCCAGTTCTTGCAACATTTGCAGCAAAAGACACTGCCCAGGTAATGGAATATTTAAAACTGCCACAAGTACGTTCTTTATTACCTCAGGATTTGCGTTACGCAAAATTTGCCTGGGGAGTTCAAAAAGAAAAATTTGTTGATTTATATGCCATTAAGGGGAGTCGTGAAAATATTCCTCCTTTAGCAGGAGATGTTATTACCGATGCGAAACAAACTTATGATCAGGTAGGCAGGGTAGCGGTATCTATGCAAATGAATGGAAAAGGGGCTAAAATCTGGGAAGAAATGACCGGGAAAGCTTATTCTGAACAAAGCAATATCGCCATTGTGCTTGATAATATTGTTTATTCTGCTCCCGGAGTTACCACCGGGCCAATTAGTGGAGGTAGAAGTGAAATTACAGGAACCTTTGGTATAACTGAAGGTCAGGATCTTGCAAACGTATTGAGAGCAGGGAAACTTCCTGCCTCAGCCGATATTATTCAGAGTGAAATAGTAGGCCCGTCCTTAGGGCATGAAGCTATAAACAGCGGTATCGCATCTTTCCTTATTGCTTTGGCTATTGTTTTAATCTTTATGGTTTTCTATTACGGAAAAGCAGGTTTGTTCGCCGATGTCGCATTGACCGTGAACATTTTATTTATATTCGGAATTTTGGCCGGTCTTGGCGCCGTATTAACCTTGCCTGGAATTGCAGGTATTGTATTGACAATTGGTATGTCGGTGGATGCGAACGTGCTTATATTTGAAAGGATCAAAGAGGAGTTGGCTAAAGGGAAAGCTCAAAAAGATGCTATTAAAGATGGATTCAGCAATGCCCTTTCTTCTATTTTAGATGCGAATATTACCACGGGTCTTACCGGGTTTATATTGCTTATTTTAGGAACCGGGCCAATTAAAGGTTTTGCAACTACCTTGCTAATTGGTATTGCTACCTCATTGTTCACCGCTATTTTTATTACCCGATTGTTTATTGACGGATACGGTAAGAATGGGAAATATCTTGAATTTGCTACAACCTGGACCAAGAATTTGTTCAGAAACATGAATATTAATTTCTTGGCTAAAAGGAAAATAGCTTATATGTTCTCCGGGATTTTAATTTTGATAAGCATCGTTTCCTTTTTTACAAATGGACTGAACCAAGGGGTTGATTTTGTTGGTGGAAGGACTTATACAGTGCGATTTTCGGATGATGTAAACGCAACCGATGTTCAAAATGATTTGACCGCCGTTTTTGGAAGTGCTGAAGCAAAAACCTTTGGAGCTAACAATCAATTGAAAATAACAACCAAATATAAAGTTGAGGACGAAGGGGAAGAAATAGATGCTCAAATTCAGCAAATGATGTTTGAGGCCCTGAAGTCTTATTTACCGAAAGATTTAACAGCTGACGAATTTGGAATAGGTTCGGGAGAACATTCCATTGGGATTATGCAATCCATGAAAGTTGGGCCAACCATAGCCGATGATATTAAAAACGATTCATTCTGGGCAGTGCTTGGATCATTGATCGTTGTTTTCTTATATATCCTCCTGAGGTTTAGAAAATGGCAGTTTAGTTTGGGAGCCGTGGCAGCCGTAGCGCATGATGTGATTATTGTACTGGGGATTTTCTCCTTGTTCTATAACTTACTTCCATTCAGTATGGAAATCAACCAGGCATTTATCGCTGCAATTTTAACGGTAATTGGTTATTCCCTGAACGATACGGTGGTCGTATTTGACAGGATCAGGGAATTTGTAAATGAACATACAACCTGGCCGCTTGGCAGAACTATTAACAGCGCATTAAACAGTACTTTGGGTAGAACAATAAATACCTCTTTGACAACCTTATTAGTATTATTTGCCATCTTTATATTTGGAGGCGAAAGTTTACGAGGATTTATGTTCGCGATGATTGTGGGTATTATTGTAGGGACCTATTCTTCCCTTTTTATCGCAACTCCGTTAATGTATGATAGCGTGAAGAAAAAACCAGCAGATCTTAAAACACCTGTAAAAGCACCAGTAAAAACTACATAAGGCTTCATAAGCCTTTTAAAACAAAAAAAGCTGTCCAATTAATGGACAGCTTTTTTTGTTTCTTGGAGTATCTGTTTAATCAAATAACCTCAAATATTTTGAATACTGCGGGGTTGATTGGGATCAGGAACAATTGTTGTAGGCCAGCATAAATTATAGTTAGTCTGAAAAGAAAAAATTAGCCCACGATTTTAATCGTGGGTTATAGAACAAGCCCAACCATTACCCCTGCCTTCTAGCCGGGGAATGAAAGATCATGATCACAAGGGGCTTTAGTCCCATTGCGCCAACTATTGACTTACTTATTACTTTATGCATATCCGTTACTAATACCAAGTTGTTTCTAAAGCGGGAATAAGCAATCTATCAGATAATTTATCTCCAAAATATCTTCGGTTGAATTTATAACAGAATTCGTCCAAATAGTTTTGAACATAGTCCTGGTCTATACAATTATGATGAATACCTAAAAGCACTTTTTTCGCATTGCTTATCGATCTGTTTACCCACGGAAAGACTTTAGCGGATT
>JAENXB010000294.1 GCA_016649785.1 Flavobacteriaceae bacterium | reverse complement strand
GAAGTAACGCTGTGATGAAGTGGTGAAATATTGACATAAAGTTCATAATTTAATCCCGAAGCATTGGGAGAGAACGGTAAAAACAGTAAACGCTAAACGGCAAACGATAAACAGAAAACGCTAAACGCTAAACGGAAAAGCTAAACAGTATACGCAAAGCGGTAAAAATAACCACAAATTCCCTTTATTTACTTCTTTAGATCCGGTTTTTATTCTAATATTCGATTTTTTAAATCCATTCTTTCGTGTAAAATTCTGGTAATCTCAACATAATTTTCATTTATTGTACGATAAAAAACTATATGTCGATTAGCTTTTGTTCCTAGTAGACTTTGAGTAATTCCGTCATAACTTTTACCTAAATCTGGATTATCCGCAATTTCTTGACAGTTTGAAATCAGCATCTCATAATATCTGTCCGCTTGTCTTTCAGACCAAAGCTAAAAAGTATAATCCCAAATTTTCGATAAATCCTCAACTGCTTTATTGGTCAGTTTAAATTCAGCCATTCGGGTGTTTTTTTGTTTTTAGAGATTCAAGGTGTTTTTTAGGGTCAAAATCCTGTGCAATTCCGCTATCAATTCCTTCTTGAATAGCGGTTCTCAACACAATAATTTTACTTTCCTCTTCTTCTAAAAGTCTTAATCCAGCTCTGATGACTTCGCTTACATTTTTAAATCGACCTTCATTTATTCTGCTCTGAACGAATTGCTCAAAATAGTTTCCGAGTGATATTGATGTGTTTTTGCTCATTTTAGTATTATTTACTTCAAATATACCAAAAATTGGTAAGATAGCAAAAATCTCAAATTCACACAACATGAGATATTCCCTAAAAGAGATTCCCTGCATGGTATAAATAATGGCACGCCTACTTAAATCGGCCCGGGCGTTGAGGATCTCCGATAGGGAAGAATCTGTAAAAACCACTTTGAGCTGGAGATGATTCTCATAAATATTCTTTAATTCCTGAGACCAATTAGAATATTTATGTACCTCATCAAGAAAAAGGTATTTGCACCCTTGCTTTACAAAACTGTCTACTAGGTCCAACAGCGAATTTTCAGCAAACCAAAATGAATTCAAATTAAAATCATAAATCTGAATATATAAATGTTTTTCCGCATTATTTCGTCCCTAACGGGACTTCTTTCTATCAATTTTCAATTGTGCTACCAATATTCCATCCCTAACGGGATTCCTATTCCTGATCCGCGTAATTCGTTTTAATTCGCGTAATTCGTGTTTCTTAAATTCCTCTTAAAACCTTGCCGTCGTTTTATAATACTTTAAATTTGCCGATCAAGATTTCCATATAGATGCATAAAACAAAGATCCTTCACATCATAAAATCCCTTGGTCGGGGCGGAGCAGAAATGTTATTGCCAGAAACCATGAAATTACACAATACATCAAAATTTGAGTTTCACACCATCTATTTCCTTCCCTGGAAGAACCAGATGGTGGAAGCACTCGAAAGTGCAGGGGGAAAGGTGACTTGTTTTTCGGCTTCCAACAATATAAAATTGATGCAACAGTATTCAAGGGTGATTGAGTATTGCAAAACAAATGAAATAGATCTAATCCATTGTCATTTGCCCTGGGCCGGTTTTTTAGGAAGACTGGTTTTTGCTATGACTAAAATTCCGGTTGTTTATAGCGAGCATAATATGCAGGAACGTTATCACATTGCTACCAAAATGATCAATCAATTCACATTCAATTCCCAGAGCCTGGCCTTGGGGGTTTCAGAAGATGTCACCAATTCCATAAAGAAAAACATCAACCCAAAAATTCCTGTTAAAACCCTTTTAAACGGTGTAAATACCGATTCATTTAGAAGAGATCCCGATTTGGGAACTAAAACAAAACAGGAATTGGGAATCCCGGAAGATGCGTTGGTTATAGGGAATGTGGCTGTTTTCCGGTTTCAAAAGAGACTTATTGAATGGTTACAGGTTTTTAAGGAAATTGAAGCCAAAAATCCAAATGTATATGGAATAATTGTCGGCGCCGGACCTTTGGAAGAGGAAATCAAAGCTGAATTGTTCAAACTGAAATTAGAGAAAAAAGTTTTCTTCCCGGGTTTAAGAACCGATGTTAAGCCCTATTTTTCAGCGATGGATATTTTTATGATGAGCAGCTCTTTTGAAGGATTGCCCATTGCACTCCTGGAAGCTATGAGTATGGAATGTGCTATTGTTTCCACAGATGCGGGAGGGATTAAAGAAGTAATTCGCGATAAACAGGACGGATTGACCTGTAAGGTAGAGGAATGGAAAAAACTATCTGATCTATGTCAGATCTTAATTGACAATCCTGAAAAGTTACAGGACTTTAAAAAAGCAGCCCGTGAACGCGCCGTGAATTCGTTTAGTTTAAAAAGGATGGTGGATTCTTTGGAGGAGATCTATGAATCGTTAGCCCCCCAACCCCCGAAGGGGGAGTAAATGAAACTTTTGAAAATGGGATTTGGCCCCGAAGCTTCAGGATTTAATTGGTATTTAGAAAACTGTCCACCTTCGCTTTAGCTCAGGAGTAAGAAACAGAAAACAGAAAACAGAAAACAGAAAACAGAAAACAGAAAACGGAAAACGGAAAACGGAAAACAGAAAAATCTCCTTCTCCCCCTTTAGGGGGTCGGGGGGTAAACGAATTGACGAAAATGCTAATTAGAGAAGCCACAGAGCTGGACATACCGGAGATTTTAGAAGTGCTAAAAGCCAGTCTTGGAGAAACTTCTTCAAAAAAGACGGAAGAGGTTTGGAGATACAAGCATGTGGATAATCCCTTCGGGAAATCCTTGGTTTTGGTGGCTG
>JAENXB010000340.1 GCA_016649785.1 Flavobacteriaceae bacterium | reverse complement strand
TTTTATTGCCACCGGTTCGCCATTCGTACTTTTCCATTAATTTTTCCAGAGGATTAAAAAGATCTTTCCCCGCCTCCGTAATTCCACCTCCCAGAATAATCATCTCGGGCGAAAGAATATTGGTTAAACTCGCCAAAGCGACGGCTAATTTTTTTACAGAAGTGAGCCAAATTTCGGTTGCAAAATCATTCCCGTTTTTATAGGCAAATAGTAAATCTTGCGTCGAACTATATTTTCCGGAACTTCTTTTTTCGATGGTACAATTTCCTATGGCATCTTCCAAACTTCCGGGAATACCAATTATGTCGGGTTCACCATCACTATCAATAACCATGTGTCCAATATGTCCGGCTTTGCTGAACGAGCCCTGATAGGGTTTGCCATCGATTAAAATTGCACCGCCAACTCCTGTTCCAAGCGTTAGCATTATCACATTTTTTTTGTTTTTTGCAGCCCCAAACCTTGCCTCAGCCATCATTGCTGAAATTGCATCATTCATTACAAAGGTTTTGGTTTCTAAAAAATCGGACCAACTAAAATTTTCCAAACCCTGCATCCTTCCGGGCATAAACGCAATAGCCGAATTTGTAGAATTGGGTAAGCCGGGCGCTGAAATACCGATCACAACATTCTTTATTCCCAATCGATTTTGCAGTTCCCCCACGGCAGTTTTAACAGCATTTTTCCATACCTTATCATTCCCATCGTTGGTTGGTTGATTGTGCTCATATAACAACTTGCCTTCCTGGTTAATTGCAACTGCTTTTATTCTTGTGCCCCCTAAATCAACTCCTATTGCTATGTCATTCATAAGTTTAGTTTTATTATTCTGACTATTAAATCTTTCCGTTAAATTCCTTGATGGCATCAACAATTGCAACAATATTTTCAACCGGAACGTTTGCCTGAATATTGTGAACAGTGTTAAAAACAAAGCCACCATCTTTGGCAAAAATATCACACAGGCGAAGTACTTCTTCCCGCACTTTTACGGGTGTTGCATAAGGTAAAGTTACCTGAGTATCGATACCACCTCCCCAAAACACAAGATCTTTTCCATAAGTCTTTTTTAAATGAACCGGGTCCATTCCTTTTGCATTTATTTGTACAGGGTTGATAATATCGAAACCGGCTTCGATAAAATGCGGCATAAACGACTCAACCGCGCCACATGAGTGTTTGAAAGTTTTCCAGTTGGTATTGGCGTGCACCCAATCGTTGATTCTGCGGTAATACGGCAGCCACAAATCGTCGAATTGTTCGGGTGCACAAAAAGTTGAGTCCTGTGTTCCAAAATCAGTTCCACAAATAAAAACCGCATCTACATTATCGCCAATTACAGTATGTAAGCGCTTGAAATTTTCAAGTGCAATTTCGGTTTGGCGGTCAAATATTTCGCGGATATAATCAGGCCTCATCAGAATACTCATGTACCATTCGGTAATATCGCGGATACCTTTTGGATTTTTAAGTTTTATTCCCGGAACATGCGCAATATCACCCAACGCAGTTCCCCCTAGTCCGGCAACAACAGCTTTTCCTGTTGCACGGGCTTTTTGTGTAGTAATTTTCCAGTATTCTAAATCATCGTCTGAAACCAGACCGTACTCTTCGAGATTATCTTTTGGATTTAATTCTTCTTCAACAATAGGTTTTTGGCGAATAATCGCATCAAAAAAGTAACTACTTCGTGGCATTCTACCTGACGGAGTTGCCGAAGTATCGCCTTCAGGATAAATTAAAATATCGCCATTTTCAGCATTTGTGGTATTAAAACCTACAGGAACCAATACGTTTTGCCCCCAGGGAGTTTCATATTCTTTAAAAGGTTCGTGGTTGTAAAATCCAAATCCGTTCTTTCTTCCTTTAGCAGCAACGGTGTCGACTCCCATTATTTCAATTAATTCCTTGTCAACTTCGCCTAACATTTGATAAGGATCAAC
>JAENXB010000046.1 GCA_016649785.1 Flavobacteriaceae bacterium | reverse complement strand
TTGATTTTCAGGTTAAAAAAAGGGAATACAGGTTGAACTGAACAAAGCCCTGTTCTGTTTTGATTTACTTCCTAAAGGCCATCGCCATTACCATTTTTTGATATGCCATTGACCAGGAATTTAGAATTAGGATAGGCCGCCCGGTAATACTGAATTTCGGGATGAGTCAGCTACAAGGCCGGCTAATTTCTAAATCCCGGAACTCTGCTTTCTCAAAAAATGGTATAGGGGGGAATGGGTCTGGAAGGTGAATCAAATGACAGGGTGTAGTTCCAACCGGTTCCGGCAAGTACTGAGCGTGAAAGGAGTTTATATCCGGCGGACTCAGGAAAAAAAGTGCTTCCCAGAGTGTAGCGGCTTCGCTCCCGTGTTTTTTCGGGATTCTTGGATTAGCGCAACGAAGGGGATCAACTTTATTTCCTGTGTCCAAGACCTTTTCTACGAAGCTCTTTTCCAGAAATGGAGAGCAACGGAATGGAGGGAAATGTGCTGAGGGGTTTTTTGGCGAATTATTATAATTTCATTGAGAATTTTCAGTTTATCATTCAGGTCTATATAATCTTTAAGGGAATCACGCTCAAGTATTTGCCTGAGTTTCTAATTCCCCTAATGTTATTTCAATTAGGGGAATTAGAAACTCAGGCACTGTACATTCCGAGATATAGAATAGATTGACTCCAATAATATCAGAACTATTTAAGCTAAAGCCAAAGCTGCGAAGAATGCTCTTTCTCAACTAGGCGGTATCCGTATAAAATCATGGGATCCTGAATAAAAATACAATACTGAAAGCAATTATGCATAGATATTATCCATTCTTAAAAATTTCCTCAAAAGTTTCTTCTATGATTTTAATTTCTTTATTCCCTAATTCTTCAAACTGCTTTTCTCTTTTCTTCTTTGATAATTTTCCTTCATTCTGATCCAGAAATTTAATCAACAAGTCAACTTTTGTATTTGGCAAAGTTGTGTGATCATTAATAAATTGGGTCATCCGGTCATATTTTTCAAGATAATCCAATTCGGCAGGTATAATTCTTTCAATGGTGTCTTCTACACATTCATATAAAAATTCAGCCTGTTTGGTCAGATCAGAATATCGGTACAGGTCAATTGTTTCATTTAATATTTCGACATTATGATCTGTCGTTTCTTTCCATTCAATTAAATCTACCCTCTGGGAAGAAAAATGCTCTAAAATATCCTGGTATTCGTCAATACGATCTAAAATTGCTGAAGAAATAGGGAAAATGATTCCCCGTTTTGTATATCCCATTTTGGTAAGAATATGGTGTATAAAGTATCTATGGATTCTTCCATTACCATCTGACAGGGGATGAATAAATACGAAACCAAATGCTATGGTTGCCGCCGCCAATACCGGATCGTAACCTGCTTGTTGCAAAATGCCATTTGTGTCCAGTAACCCCTTTAACAAGGAAGGCAGATCTTTAGCCCTGGCAGATATATGATCGGGCATCGGTGTAAAGGAATCCCTATCGTGCTCACCTATAAAACCTTCTCCTTTCCTAATCCCCATATATTTGAGCTTCTTACTTCCTATTACAATATCCTGCAATCGTTCAATTTCCAAAACGCTAAGAGGGGTTTTTCCTGATTGCCCTATAGCTTTTCCCCAATTCCTGGCACGTAAATTAGGAGGATATTCCCCTTCAATTGCAAATGAAGCTTTAGAGTCTTTTAGTAATAAAAAAGCTGCTGTTCTCTTTATTAAATTTTCATCCTTTTTCCCCAGACCTGTTTCTATGACTTTAGAAAAATCCTTTTGGATATAGTTTTCTAATTTTTCGGTCTTACGGATCATAGGACAATAATCTGGAGTTCCGGGCAAATTGTTTCTCACCCTATGTCTGGTAGAATTCACAGATTGACCAGTGAATTGTATCGAGGCGTCTACAATTTCTATATAAGAACCTCTATTTAAATCTGGGACATCGAGTTTTTTATCTAAGAGCCATTCATATAAAAACCAAGCCCTCCTGGTATACCGGCTTGTTGGTTCCTCATCTAACATCCTCAGAACAACTTCCTTTCCTGTTAATTCAAAAAATTTTTTAAGAATATAAAGATCTAAAGCCTCATATTTTAAAGCAAATACTAAATGACTTTTAATATCGTCATTTGGTTTGTGCCTTATTGTAAAAACCTTCCAAGAACCCCTATGATATCGTTGATGTTTTTCGGTTGCTATAGCTAATATATCAGGTAATGGTAATCCTATTTTAAACTGGTTTTCAATATATTGAATAAGCAAAGCATAGCCAACCAGATAACCTTCCTCTGGTAAGCTTAGTCCGTGAAAAAGGTTTACTTTCTGTGAAAAATAATGTTTCATAACCTATTTCTATGAATTTTAATTACAAATATAATATGAAAAATGATTACTTGATATGAAAAACGATTATTATCCACGTATAAAGATGAAAAATAATTATTTAAAGTTTTAGAAGGATTGGAGAAAGATGCTTTCTTCGATTGCTAAATTAAAAGAACAAAAACATCCATTATAAACCAAATAAAATTCAAAAACGTTAAACTTTGTTAAAAGGGGACCAATTCGGGTACCATAATTTTCACTCCCTTTAGAACCCTTTGTAAATGCTCAATTTTAAAAATTTCGGTCGTTCCCATTGTCAACAGTCATTGTTCGAATGTTAAATGGGCTCCAGTCTTCCAATAGTTCTATGATGGCCTGTTCTACCTCTGCTGCTTCCCGTGTATTTGCTTTTTTCATTTTTAACATTCCTGTAGACCTATCATTGATTGTAACAATCGCTCCTTTATAATATTTTCCAACAATGGTATCTCCTTCCAAATCTCCAAAAACTCCCCTTTTTTCAACATCCTTGGGCCTTTATCTATATCAATCCTATTGATAATAATCCCCCTTAAGTCCTTATAAGCACCCCTTTTCCTATATCTCCTGCCTTTGCATCTCAAATAGGTGAACAAGGTTCCTTTGGTTTTTTTATCTGCCCAGATATATTGATAAATTCGTTCATAAGAGACCATATCCTCATTATTTCTCCTACAAAAGCCCGTTATTTGCTCAGGGCTGTATTCTTCTTCTATCAGTTCTTTTAAACGGCTCTTCATTGAACTGGTGAAGAAAGTTTTCTTTGGTTTCTCCTGCTTCCTCTTCTCGCTTTTGCTTTGGGCAAGTTTATAGCGATAGATATGACTTCTTTCATCAGAATTACGTTGGATCTCCCTTGTAACTGTTGACTTGCTGACTCCTATGATTAAGGCAATCTCGCTTTTTTTCTTGTTCTGCACTAACAGGCTTTCAATTACGTACCTTTGTTCTACGGTAAGATGTGACATTTACAACTTTATTTTTGGCGATTTAAGGAGGTAAGTTAGCGCTTCCCATCAAGACACGGAAAGGATTTATTTCCTTTCCTGTTTTGAAAAATTAAGCATTCTTAATAAATCTAAAAGTTGCGTTTATAGGTTGAATTCAAGACATGATTGTAATAAATTCCAGGGGTATAAGAATTTTAGTCATAGAACTCGTCATGCTGAACTTGTTCCACCTCTGTAAATAGTTGCCTCCTATTGTAATTCCTTCGAAATGAATTTATGAGGACGTCAATTATAGATTTAGGGATAAGCACTACAATTCAAAGGAACCGAAGGGTTAGCAAAAATATTTCCACTTTAACCTTTAGAAAGTATTTAGTGGCTTTAAAAACACACTTAAGCAATTAAAATAATAGTAATTAGCTTAAAATAATTTTATATTGCGATATATATATATAAACATAACGCTTTTTTAAATGGCTTCAAAAAATCAGATATACCTGGATTACAATGCCACCACCCCGGTTGATCCCCGCGTTGTAGATGCCATGTTGCCGTATTTTACCGAGAAATTTGGGAATGCGGGCAGTGATCATGTTTTTGGCTGGGATGCGGGCGAAGCGGTGGAAATTGCCAGGGAGCAGGTTGCTGAACTGGTGAACTGCAAACCCACTGAGATCACTTTTACCTCCGGAGCTACGGAGGCTGCGAACCTTACGCTTTTCGGGTATTGTGAAGCCAATAAATCCAAGGGAAATCATATCATTACCTGTAAAACGGAACATAAAGCCATTCTTGACACAATACAGGCCTTGGAAAATACGGGCTTTAAAGTTACCTGGCTGGAGGTAGATGCTAAAGGGAATATAGACTTAAAGGAATTAAAACATTCCATTACTTCTGAAACCATTCTTGTCTGCCTTATGCTGGCGAATAATGAAACCGGATTTATACATCCAATTAAAGAGATTGTAAAAATAGTTCACGCCAAAGGTGTAAAACTAATGAGTGATATTACACAGGCGATAGGCAAAATTCCGGTAAATCTAAAAGAGCTCAATTTGGATATGGCGATCTTCTCTTCCCATAAAATTTACGGACCTAAAGGTGTGGGCGCTATGTATATCAACAAAGGAAACAGCATAGAAACAGCTTCGACAATTTTTGGGGGAGGTCAGGAAAAGGGAATGCGGCCGGGAACCTTGAATGTACCCGGAATTGTTGGTTTTGGAAAGGCTTCGGAAATCTCTTTTTCTGAAATTGAAAAAGAATCAATCAGAATAGAGGGATTGAGAAATAAACTGGAAGAGCTTCTGCTGGAAATTGAAGGTGTCCGAATAAATTCAAAGAATGCGAACCGACTGCCGAATACCATTAATATCTCCTTCAGAAATATTGACGGTAATCTACTTTTAAGAAAACTGAAAAATCTCGCGGTATCACGTGGCTCTGCCTGCACCTCCAATACGGTTTTTCCATCGCACGTGTTAAAAGCAATGGGATTAAGCGATGAACTGGCGCTGTCTTCTTTACGAATTAGTCTGGGAAGGAACACCACGCTTTCTGATATCGAATTTGCTGCTGAAGAAATTAAAAATACGGTGAACCACTTAAAAAAAGCCATGGTATGAGAGAGCTTGATGCCATCATAGCTCAATATGAGCTCCTGAAAAGCGAAGGCACAGAGAGCGTGCTTGCGACCTTAGTTCATGTGGAAGGTTCTTCCTATAGGCGTGCGGGTGCAAGAATGCTGGTGGATGAGTTCGGGAATATTACCGGCGCGATTAGTGGCGGCTGCCTGGAAGGTGACGCGCTGCGCAAAGCGCTTCACGCATTGCACCAGCAAAAAAACAAACTGGTCACCTACGACACCAGCGATGAAGATGATGCGGTGATTGGCGCCCAGTTAGGCTGCAACGGGATTATTCAGGTGTTGTTTGAACCATTGGATTACCGGGATAATCGGAATCCCTGTGAATTGCTGAAAACTCTGGTATTTCAAAATAAGCCTTTGGCGATCGTGGTTCAGTTTGATCTTAATAAACAAAAAGATCAGCCGGGAACAACGTTGTTAATTGAGGAAGATCTGAAGTATTTGGGGAAGGAACCTGATAAAGAAGTATTTGAACTAATCCTGGAACAAGCCCGGTTGGCCCTTAAGAATAATAATCCTCATTTCGCCGAATTTTCCATAAGGAATGAGGCCCGTCACGTTTTTATTCAGAATTACGAA
Source organism: Flavobacteriaceae bacterium (assembly GCA_016649785.1). Classification (GTDB taxonomy): domain Bacteria; phylum Bacteroidota; class Bacteroidia; order Flavobacteriales; family Flavobacteriaceae; genus Gillisia. Next base: position 9,927 of record JAENXB010000046.1, on the reverse strand, counting down.
CCACCGGTAAAATTGATCATTGTGGGTGCGGGAAATGATGCCCAGATCCTTGCCCGGCAAGCCGACCTTCTTGGATGGGAGGTGATAGTAACCGATGGGAGGCCAACTCATGCGAACAAAGCACGTTTTGCCGGCTCCTGCCAGGTGATCGTTGCCAAACCTGAAGAAACCCTGGAAAATATTGAAATAGATACCCGCAGTTGTTTTGTGCTAATGAGCCATAATTACAATTATGACCTGGCGATTTTAAAACTTTTACTGGCCCAATCTCAAATTCCTTACATTGGGATCCTGGGGCCATTGAAAAAATACCAAAAAATGCTGGGGGAATTGCAGGAGGAAGGATATGATTTAAAAGAGGAAATTCTGAACAAAATATATGCTCCTGTGGGTTTGGAAATTGGTGCTGAAACCCCTGCCGGGATCGGACTTTCAATTTTAGCCGAAATTCAGGGGGTTTTAACTGGAAAAAGTGCCAGATCGTTAAGGGAAAAGTCTTCCCCTATCCATGAAAAAAAGAATGATCAATTTAAGAAGGTAGAGGTTTGACAGAAAAGGCAAAAATAGGAGTAATGATACTGGCCGCAGGTGCCTCCAGCCGACTTGGATATCCAAAACAGCTGGTGAAATTCAGGGGGAAATTTCTTCTTCAGCATATCATTGATACTATAAAATCTTTAAATCTTGATTCCAAAGTTGTGGTCCTGGGTGCAAAGTCAGATGAAATTATTGATAAAATTGTCCCTGGGAATTTTGAAGTGGTGATCAATGCCCATTGGGAGCAAGGGATGAGCAGCAGTATTAAAAAAGGCCTGCACCGTTTGCTGGAACTGGAAAATGAACTGGATTATATACTCGTACTGCTTTCAGATCAGCCGTATGTGAATAAAGAAAAAATTAAGGAATTGATAAGCGTGCAGCTAAAAGGAAATGTTCCGGCTACTTTTTCGGAATATACCGGGGATATTGGAGTTCCCGCGATTTTTTCCGCCAAGGTTTTTCCTTTTCTGAAAGAGCTGAAAGGAGATCAGGGAGCCAGGAAACTGATAGTTGATAAGAAATTTGAGTTCCAGGCAGTAAAATTCGAAGGTGGAAATTTTGATGTGGATACTACCAAAGATGTGGAATTATTAAAACAATTGGAAAAGCAATGAAAGTGAGCGTAAAATATTTTGGAATAATCGCCGAGGCTGCAGGAAGGGACGAAGAAGTTTTGGAAGTGGCATGGGAAATTTCGGTTAATGAACTAAAAGAGCAGCAGGTCCAAAAATATAAAATCCCGGATGCAGAAGCTGTGCAGCTGGCAGTAAACCAGAATTTAAACAAAGAAGTAGAATTAAAGGAAGGCGATGAGGTGGCATTTTTACCACCATTCGCAGGAGGATAATGAGATACGACAGGCAAATAAAACTGAATGCAGTAGGTATTTCGGGACAGGAAAAACTCCGGAATGCCAGTGTTTTGATCGTTGGCGTTGGGGGGCTTGGATGTCCCGCTGCCCAATATCTTGCGGGAGCCGGAATTGGAAAGATTGGGTTGATGGATCACGATAAGGTCACCATTACCAATTTACACCGCCAGGTTTTATATACTGAAAGTGATCTTGAAAAATCCAAGGCCCTGGTTGCTAAAGAGAAATTGCAAGGCCTGAACTCTGAGATCGAACTAATTGCCATCGAAGAGGCATTGACTATCGAAAATGCTGAAAACTACTTCAGGCAATACGATCTTATCCTTGATGGCACCGATAATTTTGAAACCAAATACCTCATCAATGATGCCTGTATTTTAACAGGAAAGATCTGGGTATATGCCTCAGTGTATAAGAATGAAGGTCAGCTTTCGGTATTTAATTACCGGGAAGGACCTTCGTATCGGTGTCTTTTTCCGAAGACTACCCGGCAAAATATAAGTTGTGAAGCTACCGGCGTTTTAGGCGTAGTTCCCGGAATTTTAGGAATACTTCAGGCGGCAGAAGTTCTCAAAATAATCCTGGGAGTGGGGAATGTTTTTTCAGGAAAACTGAAGCTGGTAAATATATTTTCAGGAACAGAACAAATACTGAATATTCAGAAAAAACAGGAAGAGATCGACAAAATCAGGAAGCAGGGGATTATTCCGGTGAGTATAGCTTGTGAGGTAAAAGATGCCGGGAAAACATATTTGGATGTTCGGGAAGCATTTGAGCAGCCAAAAGTAAAATCTAAAAATGTAATTCATATCCCATTCGGAGATTTGCAAAACCGCCTGAACGAAATTCCGCAGAAAGAAGGGGTACTGGTTTTTTGCCAGTCAGGAAAACGAAGTCTGGCGGCAATTGAATTGCTTCAGAAAGATTTCGGTTTTGGCAACCTTATAAATGTAGAAGGAGGAATAGAAACAATTATTAATGGATAAAAAGAAACCTAAAAAAGTATTGGTGCAGGGCGCCATTCCGCCGGAAAAGATCGCGCAGTCAATCGCGAACCATCAGTCCAAGACAAATATTGGTGCGCACAGTATTTTCCTTGGCCAGATCCGCGCAGATCAAGTGGACAGTAAAACTGTAAGAGCGATAGATTATTCAGCTTATGAAGAAATGGCCGAAAAAGTCTTCCACGAGATAAGGGAAGCCGCTTTTTCAAAATTCGATATTACCTGCGCCCATATTTATCACAGCCTGGGCAGAGTGAAAACAGGAGAAATATGCCTTTTTGTCTTTACCTCTTCGGCCCACAGGAAAATTGCGATAGAAGCCTGCAACTATTTTGTTGAAGAAATCAAGGCCAAAGCGCCCATTTTCGGAAAAGAGATTTTCGAGGATGAAACTCATCAATGGAAAGTAAATAAATAGATGGTAGATATTACCCATAAAATAACGACGCTTAGGGAAGCCACCGCGATTGCCGTGGTGCGAACTTCCAGTGAAGAAACAATCAAACGCATCAGGGAGAATAAGGTGCCGAAGGGGAATGTATTTGAAATGGCCAAGGCGGCAGGATTGCTGGGAGTGAAGAAAACCCCTGATTTACTGCCCGATTGCCATCCGTTGCCTATCGAATATACCGGCATCGAATATGAGATCGAAGGGCTGGAGATCCATATTTCGGTTTGCGTTAAAACCATTTACAAGACCGGGGTGGAAGTGGAGGCGATGCACGGCGCCAGCATTGTTGCGCTCACTATGTATGATATGCTGAAACCCATCGATAAGAATATTGAGATTCGGACAATTAAACTTCAGCATAAAAAAGGCGGAAAATCTTCATTCACAGTAAATGCTGAAGGTTTGACGGCGCAGGTGGTGGTTTGTTCAGATACTATTTCGACAGGCGAAGGAGAGGATAAAGCCGGAAAAGCCATAGTTTCAAAACTGGAAGATTTGGGAATAAAAGCCAAAATAACCATCATTCCTGATGAGGCTGAAGAAATTAAATCGGTTTTAAATAAAGCCGATTCGGATATTGTTATTTTCACAGGAGGAACCGGAGCAGGGCCAAGAGATGTTACCCCGGAAACCATAGAACCAATGCTTGACCTTAAGCTGAAAGGAGTTGAGGAGCAAATGAGAAGTTATGGACAGCAACGTATGCCTTACGCGATGCTTTCCAGGTCTATAGCCGGAATAAAAGATGGAAAAGTGGTACTGGCATTGCCGGGATCTACCAAAGGGGCAGCAGAATGTATGGATGCGATATTTCCACATGTTTTGCACCTATTTAAAGTAATAAAAGGAAAAAGACATGATTGAAGAGAAGAAAAAAATAGTAGATAATTTTGGGAGGCCGCACACCTACCTCAGGATTTCCCTGACGGACAGGTGCAACCTTCGTTGTTTTTACTGTATGCCGGAGGAAGGGATTGAGCTTATGGAAAAACCGAATATTATGAGCCTGGAAGAAATCATAAATCTTACCAGGATATTTCGGGACCTGGGCGTGGAAACTGTTCGCCTAACCGGCGGGGAGCCACTGGTGAGAAAGAATTTTGGATTTTTGGCAGAAGAACTGGCAAAACTGGGAGTTACCTTAAAAATTACTACCAATGGCATTATGCTCGATAAATATCTTGATCTTTTTCAGAAAATAGGCTTGAGAAAAATCAGTCTGAGCCTGGATACCCTGGATAAGGCAAAGTCTGTCTTTATCACAAAGCGGGATTATTTTGAGCGTATCCTAAAAAACCTTGAAAAAGCGCTCCAAATGGATATGCAGGTCAAGCTGAATATCGTATTGATAAAAGGCGTAAATGATAACGAAATCAATGATTTTATCCAACTCACCAAAGAAAAGGACCTTACCGTAAAATTTATCGAATTTATGCCTTTTAAAGGCAATAAATGGGACTGGAGCAAAGGGGTTGGAAAACAGGAGATCCTGGATACCGTTTCCGGGCGATTTGGGAATATAGAAGAACTTGAAAATCCACGGCACAGTACGTCCTCAAATTTTAAAGTCAAAGGACATGTAGGCTCTTTCGCGATCGTGAGTACCATTACCAATCCGTTTTGTTCTGATTGTAACAGAATTCGGGTTACGGCAGACGGGAAAATGATGAATTGCCTTTTTGCCAATTCTGAAACTGATTTGCTCACTCCGCTTCGAAATGGCGATAAAATGGAAGATCTGATTATTAACGCGATCAAGACCAAAAAATACTCCCGTGACGGGATGGATGTGAAAATGGATGCCGAGCATTATGAGCAAAACCGGTCAATGATCTCAATAGGAGGCTAATGGTTAGCATTGAAGAAGCATTAAAGATCATAAAAAATCAGCCGGTAAAGCTGAAAACTGAAAGTCGCAATTTAAGCGACTGCCTTGGTTTTTCCCTTTCAGACGCTATTAGCGCATCATTTGATATGCCTTCTTTTGATAATTCGGCTATGGACGGTTATGCTTTATGCGGAATTTCAAAAGAATATCATATTGTTGGCGAAGTCGCAGCCGGGGATATGGGTCAGTTTAAATTAAAGCAAGGTGAAGCCGTACGTATTTTTACAGGTGCGAAAGTTCCCGGCAATACTACGGCCGTAATAATGCAGGAAAAAACAAAAGTAAACGGAGATAAACTTTTTCTTGAACAAAATCCGAAGGAAGGACAGGGCATTCGCAAAAAAGGAGAGGAACTAAGGAAGGGAGAAGTGGTTTTTGAAAAAGCTTACACCATAACTCCCGCCGCCATTGGTTTGATTGGGAGCCTCGGAATTAATAAAGTAGAGGTGTTTAATAAACCGGCAATCAATTTAATCACCACCGGAAACGAATTGATAGTCCCCGGCAAACCAAAGAAAACCGGACAAATCTACGAATCCAATAGTTATGCACTGGCTTCGGTGTGTGAACAATTTGGGTTTTATTGTGGAAATAAAATGCAGATAGCCGATGATTTTGAGGCTATTAAAGCCGGTATAAATCAATCCCTGAAAACTACTGATATGCTGATCCTTTCCGGAGGAATTTCGGTGGGCGATTATGATTTTGTGAAACAGGCACTGGAAGAAAACGGAGTGGAAGAGCAGTTTTATAAGGTATTTCAGAAACCTGGAAAACCGCTCTATTTTGGGAGAAAAGGAGAGAAATTTGTTTTCGCGTTACCCGGTAACCCCGCCTCCTCATTAAGTTGTTTTTATATGTACGTACTGCCGTTTCTTTATAAAATGAGTGGCTCCTCAAAGTTTGGACTGGAGCCTTATAATTTCCCTGCTATTCAGGATTTTGAAAACCGATCTGATCGTCCCTCTTTTCTAAAAGCTAAAATTAATAATGGCAAAGTTGAAATATTATACGGACAGAAATCTTCCATGATCCATTCGATGGCCTTAGGAAATGCCCTGGCTTTTCTGGATACCGAAACTTCGGTTAAAAAGGGAGAGCCGGTGAAATGCTATCTAATTTCTTAATATGCCAACAGAATATTTGCCCTTCATCTTTTTCTTTATCGCATTATTCTATAGCTCGGTAGGTTTTGGAGGAGGTTCGAGCTACCTGGCAATTCTTAGCCTGGTATTAACCGATTTCTACGAAATACGCTCCACAGCCCTCATCCTGAATATTTGTGTGGTTACAATTGGAACGTTTTTATTTATAAGGAATGGTGTTTTAAAGCTGAGAATGGTTTGGCCATTTTTTGTGTTGAGTATTCCATTGGCCTATCTGGGAGCACAGGTAATACTTCCTCAAAGGGTTTTTTTTCTTATCCTTGGAAGCGCATTAATTCTTGCCGGGGTGTTTATGCTTTTGCGAATTATAAAAAGTAAAATAGATTTCCGCGAATTCTCAAACTCAAAAAAGATTTTCCTGGGTGGAGGCATAGGTTTACTTTCAGGAATTTCGGGAATAGGGGGCGGGATATTTTTATCCCCGGTACTTAATCTTCTAAGATGGGCAGATCCAAGGGTTATAGCTTCTCTGGCTTCAGTATTCATCCTTGTAAATTCCGTTGCAGGGCTTGTAGGTTTGAACATTGCCGGGACTTTCCATATTAACTATGACCTTATCTTTAAACTAATCATTGCTGTTATACTGGGGGGAAGTCTAGGCTCCTATCTTTCTAACAAGAAATTTAATTTGAAATTCTTGGGGGTGCTAACGGCTATTCTTGTATTTTATGTGGGACTAAAATTAACCCTTAATTATGGGTTTGGTATAAAAATTTAGTTTATTGATGCTCTCCCATCCTGTACAAATCATTCAATAATTGAACTCGTCTTGACTTTTTCTTTTACCTGAAAATTTCACCCCGTTCTGCAACGGGAAAGGCTATTTTGCACCCTAATTTTGTCTTTTTTGAGTTCCGGAACTAAGGCTATGCAACTAAAAAAGGTCTTCATTAGGGCACAAAAGCAGAAATTTTCGGTTCCAAACAAAAAACCAAGACGAGTTCATATTTTAATTCGGGGCTTTTAAGAAGTATTTAAAGAAAAGTATGCATTTTAATCATGAAAAAGATATTCAGTAATTTTCATTTTCTAAACAATTATCATTTCTAAAGCGGCTCTCTGTTAATTGGATAATGGCTATAATATTTTGTTAAATATCCATATACTATGGAGAGGACCAAAGAAAATTTTCGTCTATTTATAGATGATCCCTAGCTAAGGATCAGATGAATAACAAGATTAAAATTAATTGATGAAATCATTAATAATTAAAAGATCACGAAGCTGACCAATCCTGGATCTGAATTTATTAATTATAGGTTTTGGATTATAACAAGAAATATTAACAATTTAAATTTTTAGAAATGAAAGCAATTATCAAAAAATCAGGCGTTTTCCCCTATTTATTATTAATGATGGTTTCAACCGGCCAGGCCCAGGTAGCAAAGGAATGGACATTAGACAAGGCCCACACTTCGGTAACATTTGCTGTCAAACATTTCTTTACAACCGTAAATGGAAACTTTACAGACTATGAAGGAAGTTTTTATTTTGACCCTGATAAACTCTCAGCCAGCAAATTCACCTTTAGCATCCCGGTATCAAGTATAAATACAAATAATAAAAAGCGCGATGCCGACCTTGTATCCGACAACTTTTTTAATGCCGAAAAATATCCGGAGATCAAATTTGTTTCCACAAAATTTGAAAAAAAATCTGATACAGAATTTATCGTACATGGCGACCTAAGCATTAAAGATGTCACCAAAAGTGTCGCCATTCCTTTTGAAATTACAGGGCAAATGGAGCATCCAATGAAGAAAGGAACCAAAATTTTAGGCCAGGCCTTCAAAACCAGTCTCAACAGGACAGATTATAAAGTCGGGACCGGAAATTGGGCTACGACAATGGTGGTTGGTGACAACGTGGATATAGAAATAAATCTGGAACTCAATAGAAAAGAATAATCCCTGGCCTGGGTCTTTCCGGGATTTTATAACATAAGAAGCAAGATTGAACTTTTGTTAAAAGTGCTGTTTTAAACCTAAAACAGCACTTTTTTATGTTTAGCTGAAAATTGTCCAAAACCTAAGATGATCCGTTTAAGCTATATTCTTTATTCTAAATTAAAGTGTACAAATGGACAAAATCCATTGTGATTATAATTCTATCCAGTTCCGATGGAATTTTATAATGGAGTTTCCTTGCTAGATCCAAACTGTATTGCGATGGCTTAAATAGGTGAATGTGTATAATTGAACCCAGGAATAAAGATCGTCCCCTTATTCACCAACCCATTTACTCACTATTTCTTTCTTCATTTTAGCTATTTTCAGCATAAAAAATGCCGTTTGCGACTTTTGATTTTATTTTGATCTTAATCAAGAGGTTTTAGATTTTCCAGCATTGTAGGGATCAATTCACTTACCGTTGGATGAATATGCATTGCATCCATAATTACAGTATAGGGAGCATCGGCATACATTTGGTCTATAATGGTATGGATGTATTCATCGGCTCCGGTGCCTAAAAATGTCGCTCCCAAAATTTTATCAGTTTCCGCATCTATAAAAATTTTGAGCATTCCCAGGGTTTCGCCCATTTCTTTGGCGCGGGCAATTTTGGACATTGGAAGCAGTGAGACTTTTGCCTTGATGCTGGCTTTTTTGATATCCTTCTCTTTCATTCCCACATGGGCAAGAGGCGGATCAATAAAAGCAGCGTAACACAAAAACCTGTCAGATAAATTCCTTTTTTTATCTTCAAAAAGGTGAGAATTCACAATCTGAAAATCGTTGTAGGCGGTATGCGTAAAAGCTCCCTGTCCGTTACAATCCCCCAAGGCCCAAATATGCTTTACACTGGTTTGCAATTGATCATTCACTTTTATATAACCCCTTTTGTCTAATGCAACCCCGGTATTTTCCAGGCCCAGATCATCGGTATTGGGAAGCCTTCCCGCGGCTAAAAGAAGATGAGAGCCTTTAATGGTAGGGTCTCCATCTTTATAATTAACTTTTACTTCAATCTGGTTTTCCAAATTCTTCCCGCTAATACATTCTGAATTTAGCCGAATATCAATGTCCTCCTTTTTAAAAATTTCGGCGATCTCTATTCCAAACTCCCGGTCTTCATTTTTCAACAATTGTTCTCCGCGATCCAGGATGGTCACCTTGCTTCCAAACCTGCGAAAAATTTGACCGAATTCCAGACCTACATATCCCCCACCAACAATAATAAGATGTTCCGGAATTTCTTCCAGCTCCAAAATGCTTTTATTGGTAAGATAAGTTGCGTTCTTAAAACCATCCGGTATTCTTGGTCTTCCGCCAACGTTGATATAAAACTTATCTGCCTTATGGGTTTCCCCGTTCACTTCAACTGTATGAGGATCGGTAAACCTCGCTTTCCCCCTTATCAGCGTAATATTTTCTGTATCCCCGAACATTTTCTCCAGCCCTGACCTGGAATCCTGAATAAGCCGATCTTTGCGTTCCTTGATCTTTTTGAGGTTCACCCTGACGTTGCCTTCAATTTCAATTCCCAACTCTTCACTGTTTTTTGCGATATATGCCCTTCTGGCACTCGCCACATAAGCTTTGGTGGGAGTGCAGCCCTCATTTACGCAGGTACCTCCAAGATGGCTTTTTTCTATAATAGCTACTTTAAACCCGTTTTTTGCCAGGCTTGCTGCCAGGGAAGGACCGGCCTGCCCTGTGCCAATAATTATTGCGTCAAATTTCATAGGTGGATTTTTACGGATTTTTTGAATTGATCACTTATTTAAGTAGCGATTTCTGATTTTAGAGAACTTTTAAAATCGAAAATCGGTATTCCTTGTTCTTAAATTATTTTTTCTAATTGCCCAAAAAACATCGCGAATTAGCAAGGTAGTTTTGCTTTATCAACTTAATAGTACTTCATCTATTATCTATCATCTAAATTCTTTCGTCTGTTTAATACTTATAGTTTTCCCCTTCATCTGTTTCAATTTCAACTCCCAGGGTTAACACCATCCTGTTTACAAAGTTGAAATAAGACACTACCAGGGTCGCGTCTAATATTGC
>JAENXB010000264.1 GCA_016649785.1 Flavobacteriaceae bacterium | reverse complement strand
TTACAATTGATCCTGGATGAGGCTCATGAAGAATGATAACCCCCTTATTTTTATTTACAAATTTTCTCCTGGAACCACCCGTCTTTCCTTTAGATTTAAATTCTGAATGACAAAAATGCTTCAATACTTTAAGGCTATGTTTTAGAACAATGTGGAATGCTTTTCTGATTATAAAATTTTGATTTTCAACTATTTGACACACAATTTCGGACGATTTTTTGTTTTCAAAGATTTTTTTCCTTGATTTTGCCCGCTTAAATGGATAAATCCACAATATCATAAAACAGAACTTACTTTAATTAATTCAATCCAGGTTAAATCACTTGGCTGATTAAGTAGTTTAAGTATTAATTTTCGTCAATTTGCAATTATTTTTCAGTTACAATATAATCTTTTTGTAAATGTTTTTTGCTTAAAAATACCCGTAAAACAACTTTTTAAAGCAAAAAAAACCACCTCATAAAAGGTGGTTTTTTTAATTATTTATAATCAGGAAATATTAAAACAGTTCCCTTCCGGAGAAATGGAAAGCCGATTCAATTTCAGCATTTTCATCACTATCGCTACCATGTACCGCATTTTCAGCGATTGATGTTGCAAATTTGTTCCTGATAGTTCCTTCCGCTGCTTCCGCAGGATTGGTGGCACCAATTAAAATCCTGAAATCTTCAACCGCATTTTCTTTTTCCAAAACGACAGCAACAATTGGCCCGCGTGTCATAAATTCAACCAATTCTCCAAAAAACGGACGTTCATTATGTACGGCATAAAAAGTTTGCGCGTCATGAAGGGTCATTTGGGTCATTTTCAAAGCTACAATTCTAAAACCGGAAGCACTTATTTGTTCAAGGATCCCGCCTATGTTTCCCTTTTCTACCGCATCGGGTTTAAGCATTGTAAAAGTTCTATTCTTTGCCATTTTATGGATTTTAAATTTTTGGTAAAAATAAGCAATAGAATGCTTTGTGCAAGTCAATTAATCCTTTTCTCTAAAAACCATTAAATAATAGCCTCGATCCGCTTAAAATTTGTTTTATTTGTGATTAATTTTGCACTGACAAAAATAAAGATCCAAAATTTAAGTAAATATTATAAAATTGTATCTTTACCCCTTATTATGATAGAACAAAGTATTTTAGAGATTACCTCCGACCTTTCCCGAGCCAACAAAATTGTCATTGTTCCTCATAAAGGACCCGATGGAGATGCCATTGGTTCCTGCCTGGCACTTTACCATTTTTTAAAAGAAAAAGGACATAGCGTTCAGGTAATTGCCCCGAATGATTTCCCCCAATTTTTAAAATGGCTTCCCGGAAATGAAGATATCTTAATTTACGAGAACAAAGTTGAACAGTGCAAGAAATTAATTGAAGAGGCCGAAATTGTTTTCACTTTAGATTTTAATATGCTGAACAGGGCCGGTGATATGGTAGATGTATTAACAGCTTCCAATGCCAGTTTTATAATGATAGACCATCATCCGGAACCTTCGGATTATGCAAATCATACTTATAGTGATTCCACAATGAGTTCCACCTGCCAGATGGTTTATAAGTTTATTCATAAGCTGCACGGTTTGAAATTAATAACGCCGGAAATTGCAACCTGTTTATATACGGGAATTATGACCGATACGGGCTCCTTTAAATACAGGTCAACTACCAGTGAAACCCATCGCGTTATAGCCGATTTGATAGACAAAGGCGCCGATAATGCAAAAATCCAGAATTTAATTTATGATACATTTTCCGAAAGCCGGATGCGACTTTTGGGGGTTGCCTTACAAAACCTTAAAGTAAACAAGGAATTAAAAACAGCCTATATCACACTTTCCCAGGAAGAACTGGATAAAAATAATTTCAGAAAAGGAGATACCGAAGGTTTTGTGAATTATGGTTTATCGTTGGAAGGAGTTGTTTTTGCGGCGATTTTCATTGAGCATAAAGCTGAAGGAATCATAAAAATAAGTTTCAGGTCTAAAGGAACTTTTTCGGTGAACGATTTTGCGCGGGCCCATTTTAATGGTGGCGGGCATTTAAATGCTGCCGGCGGTAAAAGCGATCTAAGCCTTGAAAATACAGAAATAAAATTCAACAGCATTATTCACGAATACCGGGAGCAGCTACTAAGTTTATGAAGCAATCAAACCTTTATTTAATCCTTTTGATCATTGGTCTGGCAGGTTGTAAATCGCCTGATGCCCGGCGACCGGTTACTCAAAATTCCGGTTCTTTTATCAATGAGTCGATCCTTCGCAACCGGGACCTGGTAGCCCAGGAGGAAGCTGAGATCTTAAAATTGATCGAAAAAGATCCTACCACAGAATATATTGCTTCAAATAATGGATTTTGGTATTATTACAACAAAAAATCCACCGATTCCATTAAAACTGAATCCCCAAAATTTAAAGATATTGTAAAGTTTGATTATACCATAAAATCCCTTTACGGGGAGGTTATTTATGACCAAAGCGAATTGCCCACCAAAACCTACACGATAGATAAGGAAGAACTTTTTAGTGGCCTGCGGGAAGGTTTGAAACTGATGAAGGAAGGCGAAGTGGTTAGCTTTATATTTCCTTCACATAAAGCCTTCGGTTATTACGGCGACAAAAATAAAATAGGTGCCAATGTACCCATAATCACTACAGTAAGTCTGTATTCAATAATTCACGAAACCAATAATAATCCCAAAAACTAATATGAAAAAATTAAGCATGCTTTTTGTTTGTACCATTTTAATTGGCCTTGTAGGCTGTAAAGATGATTACCCTGATTTAGAAGACGGGCTTTACGCTGAATTCAATACCAATAAAGGCTCATTTGTAGCCGAATTGTATTTCCAGGAAACCCCCATAACTGTTGCTAATTTTGTTTCACTCGCTGAAGGAAAAACCCACAAAATGTTGGACAGCGCTTTTCAGAAAAAGAAGTTTTACGACGGACTTATTTTTCACCGCGTGATCAAAGATTTTATGATCCAGGGTGGAGATCCTTCCGGGACCGGAAGCGGCAATCCGGGATATGTATTTCCCGATGAAATTGTTGACTCTTTGAGCCATGATTCCGAAGGAATATTATCTATGGCCAATGCCGGCCCGGGAACAAACGGAAGCCAGTTTTTTATAACCCTTAATGAAACTCCCTGGTTAGACGGGAAACACACGATTTTTGGAAAAGTTGTTCAAGGCCTGGAAGTAATAGACAGTATCGGGCAAGTGCCAACTGCCGGCGCAGATAAGCCTGTTGAGGATGTGGTGATAGAAACCCTGGACATAATCAGAAAAGGAAAAGCTGCCAAAGATTTCGATGCTCCAAAAGTTTTTGAAGCTAAG
>JAENXB010000116.1 GCA_016649785.1 Flavobacteriaceae bacterium | reverse complement strand
GGCTTACAACGCGAGCAAATTTGGAGTAACCGGATTTACACAGGCCGCAATGCTGGATTTGAGAAAATATGGAATAAAAGTGAGTACAATAATGCCCGGATCGGTAGCAACACATTTTAATGATCACCAGCCTTCTGAAAAGGATGCCTGGAAGATCCAGATTGAAGATATTGGGGAATTGGTGGTAGATCTTTTGAAAATGAATCCGCGTACGCTTCCAAGTAAAATAGAGATCCGGCCTTCACAGCCGCCTCAAAAAAAATAAACCTTCCCGTTATTCAAAAACCTTCCATTTTCAAGGAAGGTTTTTTTATTTAGAACTCCTGATATTCCGAAAAAAACTCTCGAAGTTGGGAACTGGTGGAAACTATGGTTGATTAATGTATCATTTCAAAGTCACAGCCTGCTTTGAAGCTTTGGAATGTGTATTTTTACCTCACATTTTAGTTCCGGATATTTACCGAAATGCAGACCTAAACTTATTTTAATGACAAAATCAAACCTTGACGCAGACTTTTTGGCTTCACTAAAATTTGAGCCTTTAACAAAAAAGAACTGGAATAAATTTGTTCAACTTTTTGGCGAGAAAGGCGCCTGCGGAAATTGTTGGTGCATGTATTATCGGCTTAAAAAAAGTAACTTTCAGGAAGGAAAAATGGATGAAGGCAACAAAAATGGAATGAAAGAACTTGTTTGGGCAGGCAAACCAACGGGACTTATCGGTTTTTATGAAGATCAGCCAATTGCCTGGTGTGCATTTGCCCCAAGGGAAGATTTTTTAAAACTTGCGGGTTCCCGGGTTCATAAACCTATAGACGATAATTTTGTTTGGTCCATTCCCTGTACCTTTATTGATAAGAAATTCAGAAAACAAGGAGTTTCGGTGGTACTTTTAAAAGGGGTTGTGAACTACGCAAAAGAAAATGGGATAAAGATTATTGAAGCGTATCCCACAATTCCTACCCAGGAAAAAATTCCCGATGCTTTTGCATGGATAGGGCTATATAAATCCTTTGAACGTGCAGGTTTCGAAATTGTGGACCGGACATCCAAAAACAGGCCAATGGTTCGGTATTATATTGAAGAAAATTCCAAATAATTTAAATGAATAAAGCTTTTCCGCTAATAAAATATTGCCAATAGTGGACTTGTAGCCGAATAAATTATTAATGACCACAAGTAATTTTGTGAAAAAAATATATTTAAAAAATGATATTAATTGATAAACCCTATGTTTCAGATTTTCTTGTTAAGACCATAAAAGAGAACAATTTTGAAATTGTCGCCACTGCAACGGCGAGAAATATGATCGCTGATAAAACCCTGAATTGGATCACTGAAGAAGAAGTAAAGATCAGTTTAAAAAAGAATCCGGAGACTTCAATTTATACCAATTCGGAAAACACGATCAACTGGATCCAAAACAATGCAGTTTCGTCAAATCTTCCGGGTCAGATCGAAGTTTTTAAAAACAAGATAAAATTCAGGGAACTGATAAAAGATTCTTTTCCCGATTATTTTTTTAGAGGAGTGAGATTTAAAGACTTGAGAAAGCTGAATGTTGAAGAACTGAAATTCCCGTTCATTATTAAACCTGCGGTAGGTTTTTTCAGTATCGCGGTTCACAAGGTCGATACTCCTGCGGAATGGCCACAGGTTTTAGATATGATAGATTCTGAGAATAACAGTTCCAAAGACTTATATCCAAAAGAAGTTTTAAACGCCACCGATTTTATAATCGAGGAATACATAGCAGGCGAGGAGTACGCCATTGATTGTTATTTTGATAAAAAGGGAAAACTTGTTGTGTTGAATATCCTTCATCACATATTTTCATCAGATAAAGATGTAAGTGACCGGGTTTATTCAACTTCAAAAGAAATAATAGAAAAATACAAGAATGAGATTCAGGATTTTCTGGAGATAATTGGGGAGAAAGCAAAATTGAAAAATTTCCCTGCTCATGTAGAATTGAGAATTGACGGAAACGGCAAAATAAATCCTATTGAGGTTAACCCTTTGAGATTTGGAGGATTTTGTACTACGGGAGATTTATCGTGGTATGCTTACGGGATCAATTCCTATAAATACTTTTTCCAATCCAAAAAACCGGATTGGGAGAAGATCTTTGAAACCAGGAAAGATAAAAGGTTCAGCATCATTGTTTTGGATAATAATTCGGGATTTGAAGAAAGTGAAATAGAATCCTTTGATTATGAAAAATTATTGATAGATTTTGAAAAACCTCTGGATCTAAGAAAAATTGAATTGAATGAATATTCGGTTTTTGGATTTTTATTCACCGAAACTAAATATGGAAACGAGAAGGAACTAATGCAAATTCTCGGTTCCGACCTGAAAAAATATATCAGGCTTAAAAAAACTTCGGTAGAGACTGAATAAATCAGAATTAAAACGGAGCATAAGAAATAGGATTTTAGAACCCAATAATAATTTCATAGCTTTATAAAAATCATTTCACAGAAATATTCAGAATTATAAAAAAATAACTTAATCATGACAGAGAAAAAGCAAAAAATTAAAGAAACTTACATAGGAAAAGCAAATAACCTGGAAAGTTTAATAGAGTACCAGGCAGATTCTGTAATAAGCAAAACCATTATCGGAAAAAAAGCCGGCACGGTCACCTTGTTTGCTTTTGATAAAGACCAGGGTTTAAGTGAGCACACCGCCGCCTACGATGCGCTTGTCTATATGTTGGATGGGGAAGCACAAATCACCATTTCAGGCAAAGGAATTGTTGTTAAAAAAGGGGAAATGGTGATATTGCCCGCTAATGAACCTCACGCACTTGAAGCATTAAGTCCATATAAAATGCTTTTGGTGATGATAAAATCTGAATAGGTGAGTTGATACAAAGGCAATTTTCAAAAGAGAGAAGTATATGAAAAGCACATTGGCATTTGATGTTTATGGGACAATAATAAATACCTCGGGAGTTTATAATCTGTTGGTGATATTTATGGATAAAAAGGCAAAAGCATTTATGGATGCCTGGAGAAACAAGCAACTGGAGTATTCCTTTAGAAGAGGTTTAATGAATAAATATGCCGACTTTTCTATTTGTACCAAACAGGCTTTGGAATTTTGTTGTCTCGCCTTTCAAATTGATTTAAGCTCCGGTCAGAAAGATGCTCTTATGGAAGAGTATAAGGTATTGCCGGCATTTCCGGATGTTGAAGCCGGATTGCAAAGCTTACGGGAATCAGACTATAAATTATACGCGTTTTCAAATGGCAGTGAAAGCGCCATTTCCGGGCTTTTGAAAAATGCCAATATTATGGAGTATTTCCACGGAATTGTGAGTGTGGAAGACGTGAAAATGTTCAAACCCAGCCCGTTGGTGTATGCGCATTTTAACAAAAAGACAAATTCTGCCATACCAAATTCCTGGTTAATTTCAAGCAATCCTTTTGATGTAATTGGAGCAATTTCCTACGGAATGCGCTCAGCCTGGGTTCAACGATCTTCAGAAGCCGTTTTTGATCCCTGGGGAGTTGAACCTACAACAACAATCAGGAAAATTACCGATTTAAAGTCGGTACTGGAAAAAATGGAGTAACACTATTTCCATAATACAATTGAGCGGTGTGGGTTTGTGAAGCGATAAGGTGTAAAAAAAACGTATTTTAATCATTTCAGCATTTTTTAAATAATATGAATGTGGAAATAACACAGTTAAATTTTATTGCCGAAATAAAGCAAAAAGTGCGCAATGCACAATACGAAGCATTGAAGGTTGTGAACATACAACTTATAAACTTGTATTGGGAAATAGGTAAATCTATTGCCGAAAAACAAAACGAAAATTGGGGCAAAGCAATTGTGCCAACCTTGTCAAAAGAACTTCAAAATGAATTTCCCGGAATTGGTGGGTTTTCTACCGGGAACTTGTGGCTTATGGCTCAGTTCTATTCTGAATATCAACCGGTTGAATTTCTCGTACCATTGGTACGAGAAATTAGCTGGAGTAAACATATTAGCATTTTAAAAAAATGTAAAAACAACCAGGAACGACAATTTTACATACTTTCTACCAAAAAGTTTGGCTGGACAAAAAATATGTTAATTCATCAAATCGAAAACAGAACATTTCAAAAATACCTGCTCAATCAAACCAATTTTAAGGAAACGCTACCTGAAAATTTAAAAAATCAAGCGCACCTGGCAATAAAAGACGAATATACCTTTGATTTTTTGAACCTTGCCGATGAATATTCCGAAAGTGAGCTGGAGCAAGCATTGATACAAAATATCCGTGCCTTTTTATTGGAGTTAGGGCATAATTATACCTTTCTTGGCAATCAATACAAAGTAACACTAAGCGATAAAGAATATTTTATTGATTTGCTTTTATACCAACGCCAGCTGCAATGCCTCATTGCCATTGAACTTAAAATTGGCGATTTTCTGCCGGAATACAAAGGCAAAATGGAATTTTATCTTTCTATTCTTAATGATACCGTAAAGTTAGCTCACGAAAATGAAGCCATTGGCATAATTATTTGTAAAAGCAAAGACAGGACTATTGTGGAATATTCATTAAAATCTGGCACTAAGCCTATTGGGGTTGCTACCTATAAAACTTCACAATTATTACCTAAAGAATACCGGGATGTGCTTCCAAGTAGCACTGAAATAACTCAAAAAATCAATCAGTATTTTGATTTAAAATCCCTTGAATAATGAAAAAGCTATAAATTGAAAAATTCAAAAACA
Source organism: Flavobacteriaceae bacterium (assembly GCA_016649785.1). Lineage (GTDB taxonomy): Bacteria > Bacteroidota > Bacteroidia > Flavobacteriales > Flavobacteriaceae > Gillisia. The sequence goes on along the minus strand of JAENXB010000116.1, from coordinate 4,169 downwards.
GATGGATCATCTTACTGAAATCATATTTTGGACAATAAGAGCAATAAATAATAAAGAATAATCCTACTATTCAACAACCCAAATTGAGATGATAAATAGTAGGGTTTTTATTATTTCTTCGCATAATGAATGTCGCGTGCAGCTAAATAGTTCATAAAGTAGTTAAAGCAAACTTCGTGTTTGCCAATCAATTCGGGAGGAAAAATGCCTTTTTCGGTAAACAATCCTTCCAAAAACATATTGGCGGCTGTGTAACCTGTCGTGCGCGCCATAGATGATGTTTGGGTTTCTTCGGAATATTCATCATATAAATTATAGACAACTTCTTCTGTTTTTCCTTCGGAATTTTCTCCTTTTAAACTAATTCTCATCACGGTAAATTCCTTTTCTGAAGTGTCCAACTTCCATTTATTCATCAATATTTTAGAAGTGAAATCCAGAGGAGAGACCTCAATTCCATTTATTTCTACCTCTTTTGTGCTAAAAAAACCGCTTTCTTTTAAAACCTTGATGTACTCCACGTGCCCGGGATATCGCAATGTTTTTTCTTTCATATTGGGAATGTGGGGCATTGTATATATAATAGACCGCAATCCATCGGTATTAAAGGATTCCAAGGTTCCCACCTTGTCAAATGTTATGTATTCACAATCTGTAAGAGGTTCTCTCACAATGGTATTTCCATTTTCCACATAACGCGCAGGCCGGGTGTATTCTTCAATTACATCAATTGGTGAAAATGGCGCCTTATAGCAAAAAGGCCATTTTTTTATTTGTGGCAATCCACCCACTAAACATTCAAAATGAGAAAGTTTCATTTTTTCATTGTAGTAGCCTAAAATAATATTGTCCATCCCGGGAGCCACGCCGCAATCTACAATGGCAGTCACATTTTTATCGAGCGCGAGTTGAGTCAATTCCAATGAGTTTTCAGGAAAAAATGAAATGTCAACCACATTTTTTCCGGCTTCAATAATGTTTTTTAAGGTATTGAAACCCAAAAACCCGGGAACAGCGCACAAAACCAGATCAAAAGGTTTGATGATTTTTTGCAATTCTGAAGAATTGGTTACATCTACTGTGGCAATTTCCAGGTTCTCACATTTGTTTTTTATTTTGTTCAAAGTGTCTAAACTGATGTCAGAAAGTGTTACCTGATGTTTTTTTGACAGGTCGATAGCAATTGCGCTGCCCACCATGCCGGCGCCTATTACAATGATTTTGCTCATAATAAATAAGGAATTAAAATTGAGATTTTTAAGAAGAATAGAATGGATGAAAACCTGTTAAGCAATAGCGGTAATTACAATCCCGGAATAAAGATCCAGGGCATTTGATGAATTGAGGTAATTCGTTCAGGATTCATTTTGTGAATGTACCTATTTTTCAGAAAATAATAAGGTTCGAAAAAAAACAAACGAATTTAGGCTCATTAATTGACTAAAATATAGGGTTTTATTAAAATTAATTTTTCTTAAAATTGTACAATTACATGGTGCAAATATTCAAAATTTTTTGGGAAAATTCTTCAAAAACGATAGGTAGAGCAAAATTGGTTTAATTCCCTGTTAAAGAGCAAATTGTAAAATATTTTTAAAAAAATAAAATCTACAAAATTAACATTAGAAACAACGGTCAAAATACTGTTAAAGTCGACAAAAAGGCAAAAGTCCATTTCCCAAGACTATCCCAAATACTGTTCTCATTCCTTAAATAGGTTTAATTTTGTCCTGTAACAAGCACAGAGTAACGTAAGAAAATTCTGTCATTTACCTCTCCTATTGTTTATCAAGTGGTAAATGTTGATGCCCAAATACGAAGACGAAAATATTATGGGAATTAGTTTGAAGAACTGAATTACGGACTTAATAAAAATTAGTATGAGGTTATATATTAAATACATGATCAGTTTGCGATGTAAAATGCTTGTTAAAGAAGAGTTGGAAAGGCTTGAGATACCATTTGGGTTTATCGATCAGGGAGTGGTTGAACTTCTTGAAGAAATATCATTAAATCAGCGGAGTCAACTTAAAAAGAATCTTTTAAGGTTTGGGCTGAAGTGTCATGAGGATAAAAAGAGCATCCTGATTGAAAAAATAAAAAATACAATTCTCGAGATGATCCAATATGCTGATGGTAGTCCTAAAATGAATTATTCCGAATATATCAGTGAAAAATTAAACTATGATTATACCTATCTGGCCAATATATTTTCAGAAGTAAAAGGTATTACCATACAGCAATATATTATCCTCAATAAAATTGAAAGGGTAAAGGAATTTCTTTTGCATGATGAACTCAATCTTACCGAGATCTCCTATAGACTTCATTACAGCAGCGTGGCGCATTTATCTGGTCAGTTTAAAAAAGTCACAGGTCTTTCGCCTTCTTTTTATAAAGAGCAGAAGCAAAAACGAGAAGAAACAAAAGTAATGATGGAAGCCATTTAATAGTAATTATTAGTTGTGAAGAATTGTTTTTGGCTTCACTTCATTGTTTTCAATCGTAGGCTGAACTTTCCTAAAAAATATTGACCTATTCAAAAAATTCATTTTAGAACAAACCGGTCTATTTTCCGCTCCCGATATTTGGAGCGTAGTTCCACGCAGATAATTATCAGATAAAATAAAACCTGTTTCCTTAATCCCAGGTCCAATTGTCTCCGGTCTTCCATCACCCAATTTTTCTAAGTCCTGCAATCCAATTTATTGCCTTTTTGAACTGAATCAAGACCTACTTGCAGTTTTTTTAGTTAAACTAATGCCAAATGTGGGAATTGTATAACTATTTTCAACTGTTATGTAACGCATTGCATTATAAGATTAAGCAACTTTATGCCGTGAAAATTATTTCACACCTGGCCCTACCAGTAATATTATCAAAAAACAATTATATGGATTTAAAAAAATTACTCGCAACCTTTGCTTTTGCACTGGTTATTTTACTGACAGGTTGTGCCAAAGATGAAGTCGTTGAGATCGTTGGAGTATGTCCAGTTGTATTATCAACTGTTCCCGATAATGGTGCTATTAATGTAGCACTTGATCAGGTGATCACCGTAACTTTTAATGAAGAGGTAGATCCACAAACAATTAATGAGGGAACTTTTACAGTAGATGGAGCAACATCTGTAGCTGGAGCAGTTTCGGCTTCAGGTGCAACCGCATCTTTCACACCTTCTGCTGATCTTTTGCCAAACACCATCTACACAGGAATGGTAACAACTTCTGTCGAAGATTTTTTAGGTAATGCATTACAGGAAAATTATGTCTGGACATTTACAACTATTCCAGAAGTAACCTTAGCTGCATCACCGGAAGAAGGTGGAACGGTTACCGGAGCTGGAACATTTGCTCAAGAATCTTTAGTTACAGTAGTTGCAAACCCTAATGAAGGTTTTACATTTACTAATTGGACAGTTGGGGAAACTGTTGTTTCAACCAGCTCAAGCTATCAGTTCGAAATGGACGGAAACATAGCTTTAGTGGCTAATTTTGACGAAGTTGTTTTAGGGAATTTTAGGATAAATCTTTCTTCAAGCCCAATTGCTGGAGGTACAACGAACGGATCCGGACAATTTACCGAAAATTCAACAGTAACTGTATCTGCTTTACCAAACCCAGGATATGTCTTTGTAAACTGGACAGAGGGTGAAACTATAGCTTCTACCAGTTCAAGTTATCAATTTGTACTGACCGGAAACAGAACCTTGGTTGCAAATTATAGTCTTGTACTTGAAAATCAATTTGCGGTGATCTTATCTGCAAACCCTGCGGCAGGTGGATTGACAAATGGATCTGGTTCATTTGATGCTGAAACTAACGTAACCGTAACCGCTACTCCAAATGCCGGATATGCCTTTGTTAACTGGACAGCAAATGGAGATGAAGTTTCAAGCGATTCAAGTTATACATTTGCAATAACTGAAAACACCAACTTAGTTGCCAATTTTGAAGTTATAACCTATACATTAAATGTAACTGCAGAAAACGGAAGTGTTGCAAAAACTCCTGATAACCCAACTTATCCTAGTGGAACTATTGTAACTCTTACACCAGATCCAAACGACGGTTATGAATTTACACGTTGGGAAGGAGATGCTTCCGGAACTGACAATCCGTTACAAGTGACTATGGATGGTAATAAAAATATTACTGCGATCTTTACCT
>JAENXB010000020.1 GCA_016649785.1 Flavobacteriaceae bacterium | reverse complement strand
TACTGGCGGGGATAAGGGTTCGGTATATTTAGGATAAAACCTGTCGGGAAAAGAATTGTCAAAACTGTAATAAATATCCAGGCCTTTTACCTCGGTATCTAAAATTATTTTTAATTTATTGTTTTCATTTTTAGCGACATTAAAAATAGGGTCATAAACACTGGGAGAATATTTTGTTTCCCTGAGCTTCAATCGTTTAAAATGTTCTTCGACCTTTGGAAAAAAGCTTTCCCAGTTTTTCTTTTCGTTAGGAGACCATAAAGATTCCGCAATGGCCAATCCTCTTGGCCAGGTCATATATTCTGCTTGCCTTATGTTATAGACCTGTTCTGTCCATAAATTTGCCTGTCCGCCTTTGATATATTTTGAATCAACTCCTTCCGGAACTGGATTAAATTCATAAGATTTGTTTAAGCGAAGGGTGGAATATACTTTTGGTTCAGTAATTTCATCAGACTGCATATAATCTAAATATGCGTAGGTGGTAGGACTCATCACCACCTCATGTTCTGTTTTGGCCGCTTCTATCCCGCCTTCCATACCTCTCCAACTCATCACAGCAGCATTTTTTGAAATACCACCTTCGAGAATTTCATCCCAGCCAATGAATTTTTTCCCTTTAGATTCCACTATTTTCTCCACTCTTTTGGTGAAATATCCCTGGACTTTATGGATATCGGTAATATTTTCCCGTTTCATTAATTTTTTTATCTCCGGGTTATTTTCCCAGAAATTTATGGGAGCTTCATCTCCTCCCATATGTATATATTCAAAAGGGAACAATTCTGCAACCTGTGAAATTACCGTATCCAGAAAATCGTATACTTTTTCATTGGCCGGACATAAGGTGTTATCTACAAAAGCTCTTGGGGGAGCACCGTGGGACCAGTCCATAATTGGTTCTCCTGAGCGCACCTGGTAGGTATTGGCTTCCGGTGTACAGGAAAGTTCAGGATAAGAAACTACAGTGGCAAGGCTATGCCCGGGTACATCAATCTCAGGTAAAATATTTACAAAACGATCTTTGGCATAGGCAACAAGCTCTTTAATATCTTCTTGGGTATAAAAACCTCCATAATCTTTTGGTTCATCTGGGGTTGGTGGAGTGAAACTTCCAAAATTGCCGACTTTTTTTACATTCCAGGCACCAACTTCAGTCAGCCTTGGATATCCTTTTATTTCAATGCGCCAGCCTTCATCATCTGTTAAGTGCATATGCAAAACATTGTACTTATACCTGCTCATGGCATCTATATACTGCTTTACCTCCTCTTTGGTGAAAAAATGGCGTGATACATCCAGCATTAAACCTCTCCATTCAAATCTGGGGTAGTCTATAATTTCAATATTTGGAATTTTCCAGGTTATGTTCCCGGCAACCTCCAGACTCTCTATTTCTTTGGGGAAAAGTTGTAACAGGGTTTGAACTCCATAAAATAATCCGTTGGGCTCATTTGCTGTGATCAGGATCTGATTTTGGGTAACATCCAGTTTATAACCTTCGTTCCCTATTTCTGAATCTTGTTTTTTATTGAGATTTAAAACTATATCAGCCTTTGCCTGATCGGTGTTTTTAACCTCAATTGAATAGCCCGTTGCAGTGGTAAGCTTATTTTTAAGATATTTTCCAATATAGTTTACCTCCCGTTGATTTGGGATTTGAATAGTAACCTGTTCAGGTAAATTAAAAACCCCGTCCTTTACTTTGGTACTTACCGGTTCTGGGATCACGTTAATGTGAGATTGCGCTGTTAATGATGAAATTGATAAAAACGTCAATAAAAACAGTAACGGAAATGCTGATAATTTCATAAGTTAAATTTTAATGTCTGTGTTGTGTTCTTTTAAATCGAGTTCGCGGATCCAGATATTTTTAAACAAAACATCATGACCTTCGGCCTGAAGTTTAATTCCACCGGGGTTGTTCGTTATTCCTAAACCATCGTTATTCCCACCATCTAATCCGGAATTGGGTCCTCCCCAAACTTTTTTAATGGATACATTTGAATGCACCTTTTCACCATTAAAATATATTGTAACCAATGCATTTTCCAGGAGGTTATCAGCATCATCAAACCTGGCCGCCCTAAATATGATATCATAGGAATTCCATTTTTTAAGACCTTTATAAGGTTTATAAGAAGCTGCTTTTTCATTAATAACGGCTGCCATGCCATGTGTGGTAGAATCTCCATCCAAAATTTGAATTTCATATCTGTTTTGAAGGTAAACACCACTATTCCCCCCTTCATTTTCAATTAAAAACTCTACATGCAATCTAAAGTCTTCAAATTTCTCTTTGGTCACGATATCTGCCGCTCCATAAAGCCCGTTAGCGGCTGCAGGATCATTTGTGTTTACTGCAGTTCCTGTTTCCAGTGGATCCTGAACTATTTCCCATTTTATTGGCAGTTTTTCTGCCAGTCGGGGACCTTCCCAATAAGTCCAGTTTTTACCCAAACTTTCTTTTGATCCATCAAACAGTATTTGAGCATCAGTTGGTGCTTTGGCGCCAACCCCAATTTGAGAAAAAAGACAAGCATGAGTTGCAAATAAAATTAAAGTCAATAATTTAACCGGAATCACATGGTAATTTTGTGAGTTGAACATTTTTTGGTTTTAGAAGATTCTTTACAAATTGTTTTGAATGTAATCAAAGCTTTTGGTAAGGCTTTGGTAGGGATCCATTTCAAAATTCTCCTGCTCAATAATAAAATGTTCAACACCTGATTTTTCAGCATTATTAAAAATTTCTTCAAAATTTATTGAACCACTTCCTATTTCAGTATTTAATTTGGGGTCTTTCCTGCTCATGTCTTTTACATGCCAGAGTTTAAATCTGCCTGGATATTTTTCAAATAAAGACACAGGGTCACTTCCCGCTCTTATTACCCAATATAAATCCAACTCAAAATCCACCAGATCTTTATCTGTATTTTGAAGAAAAACATCAAACCCATTTTCCCCGTTGTAATCGAAAAATTCGAAGTCATGGTTGTGATACCCCAGTTTTAATCCAGCTTTCTGGCACATTTCACCAGCCCTGTTTAATTTATCGGATAAACGTTTGTAATCATTAATTGAAGTTCGCAATTCTTCCGCAATATGAGGAATAATTACATATTTTTGTTCCAGGGTATTGGCAACATCCAACAGGTAATTAAAATCGCTATCAGTCCCATTAATCCCTAAAAAATCATTAACTCCATAATGTCCACTAGGAGTTAGCAGGCCATTGCCATCCAGGATTTTCTTAAACTCCTTTACTTCAAATCCCCAGAATTTCCTTTCAGGTGAATATCCATAGGTTTCAACCCCTTTAAAACCAATGTCAGCCAATTTCTTCATAACATCCTTAACATTTCCGTCTATTATATCCCGCAACGAATAAAGTTGAAGCCCCAGTGTTCGTTTTTTATTGGAGGCAAAGGTTAAAGAAGGCATTAAGACCGTTCCTGCTAGGGCCAGGCCTGATAGTTTGAGAAAAGTTTTTCTATGTATCATTATCTTATTTTTTTGTTATGTATATTATTAAATCGGACTTAATTTAAAAAAAAATCCTGAAATCAAGGTTACAAAAATATTTTCTTTTAAGGAAAACTTAATCTTCGTTAAAGAGACCAGGCATTTCCAACTTCAGACAAAGGAATACAGCCCTTATATGTTCCGGGAATAGGATCATAACTTAAAACTTCTTCGCCTATTTTCTCTGAAGTGTAAAAACCATACAAGCTGTGGTATCTAACAGAAAGTAAAAATTTATAAATTAAATAATCGTCATGATTTTTGCTGTTTAAACCATATTGGTCGATTACCTCCTGTTCGTCAAATTTTGTGAGTTGAAAAATCTTTTCCTGGCTTTCATCTGAAATCCTGAAATATGTATCCAACAACTCATTGTATTCTTCTTTTGAACCTGATGTTGGATCTTTATTAAAGCGTTCAACAAAACTTTTTTCAAAGAGGTCGCCCCCTTTTTTAAAGATATCCATTGCTTCTTCTGAAGCAACATCGGCATACATTTTATCAATAAATTGAGGGATATTTAGATCAATCGCTCCAACAATTTCACCTCGTGGCACAATAATATCGGCTAATTGTGTAACCACATGTTTTTTACTTTTAGTAAAAAACAGCGGTTGCCAGGTCTCTGGCTCTGATGTACACGAATATAGCGTGCTGATTAAAGTTGGTGCAGCTAAAGTATAACCTAGAGCTAATGACATTTTTTTTAAGGCGATTCTTCTATTCATCGGTTGCAAATTTAAAGTCTGAAGTGGTCAAAATCCTGAATTGTAATAGGTGATTTTGGTTAAATGTTTTTGAACTTATTTTCCTTAAACTGCTTAGCGGCGTGATTTGCAGCTCTGGCAGTTAGGGTCATATAAGTAAGAGATGGATTTTGTGAAGCAGAAGAAGCCATACAGGCGCCATCTGTCACGTACACATTTGGAACTGCATGAATTTGGTTATTTTCATTCAATACAGATGTTTTTGGGTCTCTTCCCATTCTGGCCGTTCCCATTTCGTGAATTCCATTTCCGGGAAAGCAAGGTTCCTGATAGCCTTTAACATTTTTAAATCCAGCTGCTTCAAGCATTGCTACGGCTTGTTTTTCAGCATCTTCCCTCATCAACATTTCGTTTTCCTTATACTCAACATCAAAGGTTAGTGTGGGTAGTCCCCATTCATCTAATTTTTCATTATTAAGGGTCACCTTGTTCTCATGATATGGCAAACATTCACCAAAACAGTTAACTCCAATTTCCCATTCTCCTGGTTTAAGCAGCGCCTCTTTTAATTCCTTTCCATAACTCATTTCTCCAACGGCCCGTCTCCAATCGGTACGGCTTGCGCCTCCTTGCATTCCATAACCTCTTACAAAATTCATTTCCTTTTTATTGTCGAGATTCCTGAACCTGGGCACAAAAAAACCTGTAGGCTTTCTTCCTTTATAGTAATCTTCTTCATGGTTTTCCGAAATAGCTGTAGCTCCCACTTTAAAATGATGATCCATTATATTATGGCCAAGCTCACCGCTATCGTTTCCTAAACCATTGGGAAATCTTTTGGATTTGGATTTCAATAAGATACCTGTAGTTGGCATGGTTCCGGCACAACAAAAAATTATTTTTGCGTAAAACTCAAGATTTTCATGGGTAATAGTATCAATAACACGGACACCAATGGCCAATTTTTGCTCTTCGTCATAAATTATCTCATGCACTATTGAATTAGGCCGAAGGGTCATATTTCCAGTACGCTCGGCCGCTGGTAATGTAGATGCATTACTGCTGAAATAACCCCCAAAAGGACAACCTCTTATACACCTGTTTCTATATTGACAATTTGAACGACCTTCTCTCAATTCATCCCCCGTTAAGTTGGCACTCCTTCCATGTATTACCATTCTGTCATCAAAATTTTGAGCAACACCATCCTGGAAATCTTTCTCAACACAGTTTAGTTCCATCGGAGGGGTGAAAATACTATCTGGAAGTTGGGAAAGGCCTTCAGCTTTTCCGCTTATCCCAACAAATTTTTCGACCTTTTCATACCAGGGAACCAAATCTTTATATCGAATGGGCCAATCTACACCGTGGCCATCTTTTAAATTGGCCTCAAAATCCATTTCACTCCATCTAAAGGACATTCTCGCCCACATAAGGGATTTACCACCCACATGATATCCCCTTATCCAATCAAAACGTTTGGTTTCATTATATGGATGTTTTAAATCATCTACAAACCAATGTTTGCTCGGTTCTTTTATGGTATATCCTGTTCTGGCTTGTTTTAACTGCTTTTTTGCTTCCTCCCGTTTAAGTTCTCCTTTAAATTCATAATCCCAGGGATCATCATACATGGTGGGGTAATCTGTAATGTGTTCTACCATTCTACCCCTTTCAAGCACCAGGGTATTTAAACCATTTTCGCATAACTCCTTTGCTGCCCAGCCTCCGGTAACTCCTGTTCCGATGACAATGACATCAAAATTTTGTTTTTCTTCAGTTGAATTATTATCCGCCATATTATAAAAATTTCAAAATTAAAATTATAATTTTTACTCCCTAAGACTAAAAATTGATTTACGACCTTTATGGCGTTGTTAAAAACCCACTTTTGTGCATATATTCCCTTAAAATACTCTGCCCAGTCTTTTACATAACCACTCTAAATTCCTGATTCGGTGATTTTTTCAGGGATAAATGTCTCTTTACACTAATTATTAATATCCAGGATTTTGTACTAAAACGCCTCTGCTTAAATTAATGATATCCTGAGGTATAGGGTAAACCTCTGCAGTGGGCTGAAAGCTTGCACCTGTTAAGTGGGAACATTTTGTGCTTTCAACTTCCAAATAAGCATTGAGTACCTGGGAAGCTTTACCTTTCCTAACCAGTTCAAAAAAGCGGTGGCCGTCAAGTGCTAACTCAATCCTTTCCTCAAAGTCTACAGCTTTTATGTCCATATCCTTATCAAGAAAACTGGAATAAACACCAACGGCATAATTTGCTGCGGGTTTACCGTCATTCCTTCTAACATAATTCAAAGGGTTTGCTACTCTTTCCCTAACTCTGTTTACCAATGTTTTCGCTGTTTCCAAATCACCTTCATCAGCTGTAATTTCTGCCCTCCAGAATAAAACTTCTAAACCGGATTATGTTCAAATTGATGGAATTAACACCACCCCAGGTACCTATTGATAATGAACCATTTCGGTTTACAAAGAATATTTGTAATAACAATAAAAACCCCTCTTAATGGCCCATTTTTGTTATAAACAAAACATGAAATTTATACATTCTTATAAAAATACACGTCTATCTACAAAAAAATAGCTCAATTATTTTTTACTAAATTAAATGTTAAAGCAATCTTAAACTAATATTATATTGTCATATTTTTGTATTATAATTTCACCTGTCAAGAATACATTTAGCACGTTAATTCTTAGTTCTTAGAATTATATTCATTGATTATGTATTAAAGGCTGTATTATTATCAAGAAAGCATTAACCAAAAGGAAATTTAGCATTCTACCAGCTTACCTAAATCGATAAAATAGTATCATTCCTAATTTGAGTAGAAGTAGCTTTGGTTGAGATTGTGACTGAGAATTCCTTTTTTGAGGAAATAGAGAAATTGCGACATAACAACTATTATTATCATCTGGAAAATCTCACTAATTTCGGGATTAAATCACCCCTTTTTCCATCGCTGTTAACTACAGGTTGTAACAAATTATTTTATAAATATGGACTTTTGTGCAATATTCTTAAATTCTGGTTTGTGAATTTCGGCAAAAAATGTTTCATAATTACAACACGCGTTTAATTCCTGAAAATTCTTCTCTATAATGGCTTGGGGTACATTTTTTGCTTTTCTTAAAAACCCTGTTAAAATTGGCAATGTTATTAAAACCACATTTATAAGCTATTTCGGCAATACTTAATTTTTTTTCGATTAACCACCGGGAGGCAAACCCTATTCGGGTATCGTTTACATATTCAACAAAGGTTTTGCCTGTACGTTTTTTAATAAACCTGTTAAAGGAAACCGTACTCATATTTACAAGTTCGGAAACTTCAGAAAGTGTGATTTTAGAAGAGTAATTCTCCTGAATAAACTCATAAATCACTTTAATCCTATCACTATTTTCAAATTCTTTATAATTTGCTGAGTAAGTAGATAATAAACGCTGGTTTGTGGAAAGAGCCAAATCCTGTAATATAGAAATAAGTTCTAAAAAGTAATTTATACTGTCTGTTTTTGATAATTGCTGAAGTTTAGGCAGAATTTTTTTAGAAATTTTCTTTGAAAATAAGATCCCATGGGAGGATCTTTCAAACATATCTTTTATAGGCTTCATAATGCGGCGTCCCAAAAGCTTTGAATCTAATAGATCCATATGAAATTGAACCGTAATTTCGTGTATTTTATCGCTTGTACAGTTATGCATCTGCCATCCGTGGTGCAGGTTGGGGCCAACAAGTACTAATTCAATATTTTCAATTTCTTCCAGACTGTCCCCAACCACCCTTCGGACTCCTGCTCCGTTGGCGATAAAGTTTAGTTCATATTCAGGATGAAAATGAACGGGGAAATCAAAATTATTTTTCACCCTTTCAAATACTAAAAAGCTGTCTTCCGGAGCTAAAGGTGTTATTTCCCTATGTATATCATTACGCATCATATTAAAAATCGGCTATTATGGATAATATTTTATCGTTATTTGACAATATCCTATCAAATTAATAGAATTAAGTATCCTATTTTTGGGATAGAAAATATTTTTAAAAATTACAGGCTAAATATAAGATTTTGCTAAAATTAAATTATTTTATCAATTTACACTTATTTTTTCGTCCTTATAAATAAAGGATTTTATTAAAATTTTATCCGTTATTATTAATCTTATCCTTTTTTAATCATTTAAATCGAACTCATTTCTCTTGAATAACCTGGGTTTTGTATGTCGAGATGTCAGAACTTCTCATTATTTTAAAATTTACAACGAAGAAATTTCCGAAGGTGATTTTAAAAAATTTGAAGAATTGGAAGAAATATTATTTTTGAAATGAGGTAAAGAAAATTTCCCGCTAAAAAAATTTATACTAAATGCTACAAGGCTTAGATATTGCAATTATTTTACTTTACCTCGTAGGCACAATTATTATAGGGCTTGCTTTAAGAAAAAAGGCTCAAAAAAGTAAGGATGATTATTTGCTGGGAGGTAAAAAACTTCCCTGGTATATGTTGGGGCTTTCAAATGCCTCAGGGATGTTTGATATTTCCGGGACCATGTGGCTGGTGACGCTCACTTTTGTCTACGGATTTAAAAGCATATGGATTCCCTGGTTATGGCCTGTATTTAATCAGGTTTTTTTAATGGTTTATCTCGCCGCCTGGTTAAGAAGGTCTAATGTAACTACCGGGGCTGAATGGATCTTATTTCGGTTTGACGGCAAAAAAGGAGGAAGAAGGTCCCATACTATAATTGTTATTTTCGCCATTTTAAGTTGTCTCGGATTTTTAGCATACGGCTTTATTGGACTCGGAAAATTTATTGAAATATTTATCCCCTGGGAGATCGTTTCAAATTACATTCCTTTTGGGGTTCCACCTGAATATATTCCTCATTTTTATGGTATAATATTCACTTTATTTGCTGTTTTTTACTCTATTATGGGAGGAATGTCTGGTATTGTATGGACGGATGTAATGCAATATAGCATAATGACAATTTCCTCAATTACCATCGCGGTAATAGCATGGCAAGCCATGGGAGTCAGTTCTTTAAATGTTCCCGAAGCCTGGCATAATCCGTTCTTCAATTGGGAATTAAATATGGATTGGAGCGGTATTATAGATGAAGTAAATACCAAGATAAAATCAGACGGATATTCCCTGTTTGGGATTTTCTTTATGCTTATGGTGTTTAAAGGAATATTAGCCAGCATTGCAGGTCCGGCCCCAAATTACGATATGCAAAAAATCCTCTCTACAAAATCCCCTTTGGAAGCTGCAAAAATGAGTGCCCTATCAATAGTAGCCTTAATTCCTACCCGGTATTTAATGGTGGGCGGATTTTCTGTCTTGGGAATCCTTTTTTATGAACAGCTTAATTTAACTACCGCCGGAATTATAGATTTCGAAAAAGTTTTGCCCGCGGCTATTCAGCAATTTGTTCCTGTGGGATTATTGGGCTTCCTGCTGGCCGGGCTTTTAGCCGCATTTATGTCGACTTTTGCCGGCACCCTAAATGCTGCCCAGGCATATTTGGTAAACGATATCTATCTCAAGCACTATAATCCGGAGGCGTCCTCCAATCAGGTAAAAAGGATGAATTACAGCAGCGGAATCGTAGTTGTTTTAGTGAGCGTTGTCCTGGGGTTCTTTGTTCAGGATGTGAATTCAATTCTACAATGGATTGTCTCAGCTTTATATGGCAGCTATGTAGTATCAAACCTATTGAAATGGCACTGGTGGCGCTTCAACGGGGAAGGATACTTTTGGGGGATGCTTTCAGGTATAATCCCCGCGCTTATATTTCCTATTTATATGGATACTCTGGATTTATACTATTTCCCTGTGATTTTGTTAATTTCTATTGCAGGAAGTATTATTGGAACCTTTTCCGCACCAGCAACTGACGAAAAGGTTTTAATGAATTTTTACCGAAAAACCAGGCCTTGGGGATTCTGGAAACCAATTGAGGAAAAGGTGGAGCATGAATATCCCGATTTCAAAAAAAACACGGATTTCTCAAGGGATATGTTCAATATAATCATTGGAGTTATTGCCCAAACCTTGTTAGTTGTAATTCCGCTTTATCTCATTTTACATCAGAATATCCCTTTGGTTATATCAATATTAATACTTGGAGTTTGTGTTATTATTTTGAAAAAAACCTGGTGGAATAATATTAATCGTGAATCTAATAATTATTAATAACAATTTAAAATGGACTCTAAATTACCAAATAATTCAAATAATAAGATCCCGAATTACCAGAGCCTTTTGGAAAAATATAATGAGCTAATTGATAAAACAAATGTCCCTTTAGATTTTTCGAATGGAATTTTTGACCGCTATAAAAACCCGGTGATAACGGCAGCTCATTCTCCAATAAATTGGAGGTATGATTTGAATCCTGACACCAATCCTTTGGGCCTTGAAAGGATTGGGATTAATTCTACCTTTAATCCGGGTGCTATAAAATGGAAGGGTAAATATGTGCTTGCCGTTCGGGTAGAAGGGAACGACAGAAAATCATTTTTTGCAATGGCAGAAAGCCCTAATGGGATAGATAATTTTAAATTCTGGGAAAAACCAATAGTTTTACCACAAACAGAAGACCCTGAAACCAACGTTTATGATATGCGGCTTACAGCCCATGAAGATGGTTGGATTTACGGGGTCTTTTGCACCGAAAGAAAAGACAAAAGAAAACCTCAGGTACCAACGGCAGCAATCGCTAATGCGGGGATTATTCGCACAAAAGATTTAATAAACTGGGAACGCCTTCCAGATTTAATTTCGAATTCCAGGCAACAACGCAATGTTGTGTTGCATCCCGAATTTGTTGAAGGAAAATATGCCTTATATACCCGTCCGCAGGATGATTTTATTGAGGTAGGTCAGAGTGGGGGTATTGCACTGGGATATGTAAGGGATATGCGGAACCCTATTCTGGAAGATGAAAAAATCATTAACCAAAATATTTATCATACCATTTATGAGATGAAAAACGGTCTTGGACCGGCACCTCTTAAAACCGATGAAGGTTGGTTGCATATGGCACATGGGGTAAGAAATACGGCTGGGGGCTTACGCTATACACTTTATCTTTTTATGACTTCTTTAGAAGATATTTCAAAAGTAATATATCAACCTGCGGGTTATTTTATGGCTCCAAATTATGAGGAAACTGTGGGGGATGTTCCAAATGTGCTTTTTTGCAGCGCCTGGATAAAAGATAATGACGGGAAAGTTTTTATTTACTATGCATCATCAGATACCCGAACTCACGTAGCGGTTTCAACTGTAGAAAAATTAGTGGATTATACTAAAAATAGCCCAAGAGATGAATTTACATCGGCGGATTCTGTAAATAACATATTAAACCAAATCCAAAAAAATAAAGAATTGGAGTAATGCAGCAAAATCCGGAAAAAATATTACAAACCGAATTAACTTCAGAATTAAATAATATCCTGAATTATTGGATAAATTTTAGTGTAGACAAAGTTAATGGTGGGTTTATAGGTGAACGTGATCACTTTAATAATGAGGTATCACAGGCTTCCAAAGGAGTTGTTTTAAATACCCGGATTTTATGGACATTCTCTGCAATAGGAAATTATAATAAAGATAAAACACTTCTCCCCTTTGCTGAAAGAGCGTTTGACTATTTAAAGAAATATTTTAAAGATGAGAAATTCAAGGGAATATATTGGGAGCTGGATGCCTATGGTATTCCCATAAATAAAAGAAAACAAATTTATGCCCAGGCTTTTGCCATTTATGCTTTATCTGAATATTACTTGTTCACTAAAGATGAAAATGCCAAAAATTGGGCGCTTTCACTTTTTAGTTTAATTGAAGATCATGCCAGGGATAAAGATACCAATGGATATTTAGAAGCATTCCAGGAAGATTGGTCACCAATAAAAGATATGCGTTTAAGCGAAAAAGATGAAAATGCCGCGATAACCATGAATACGCATTTGCATATTTTGGAAGCATATACTTCTTTACTTCAGATTTGCGGAAATGATAAGCCAAAGGTTAAAGAAGCATTGAATAACCTGGTTCATTTATTTTTTGATAAATTCCTGGATAAAAGAAAACAGCATTTTCAACTGTTTTTTGATAAAAACTGGACCCCTTCCGGAAACCTAATTTCTTATGGCCACGATATTGAAGCTATTTGGTTGCTCATTGAAGCAGCTAAGGCATTAAAAAATGAGAACCTCATAGAAAAAACACGTGAGGCTGCAGTATCTGTCGCACATGTTTTTATCAATGAAGCATACGTAAAAAATGCCGGGGTACTAAATGAAAAAGATCTTGATACTGGAAAAGTGGATACAGACAGGCACTGGTGGCCCCAGGCTGAAGCCATGGTTGGTTTGGACTATGCCTTTAAGATTTCAGGAGAAAAAAAATTTAGGAATGCAAAATTTGATATCTGGGAATTTATCAAAAAGTATATTAAAGACCATGAAAACGGGGAATGGTTTTTTAGAATAGACAAAAATAATATCCCTTATAAAAATGAAGATAAGCTGGGAATGTGGAAATGCCCTTATCACAATTCTCGCGCCTGCCTAATTCTACTCAGTTCGGATAAATAATGATTTTAGTGTGATCTTTAAAGTACCTATTGAGTTTATTTGGAATTCTGTGCAAATTTCTTTGATAAGTCTTTGTCCCTTTTTTGGCAGAGATCAAAACAAAAATATCGTCATTAAGCATGTCTTTTGATAAAATGAGGAAATCGTCCCAATTCATAAAATGCCTGAACTCTATGGAAGCTTTTATCTTGAGCACTTTGATCAAAATTTCAATCGCATTTTGAGTTTTAGGAGTGCAATTCATTATGATAGGAATGCTCAATTCCTCTGATAGTTTAATGAGTTTTTTTACCCATAACTGAAAGCCTTCCGCTTTTTCAGAATGGGGAGTTGCAGCCACAAACATTCTTTGATGAGTTTCCCAAGGTTTTATCACATCACAAATAAAAGTGGTTTTTGTGGTTTTTTCGAGAATTTCTCCCATTTTTCCTCCCATTATATCTTCTATACCCTGAGCGCTTGTTGGCCAGCCCAAAATAATCAGGTCGGCTATCAGTTCTCTTGATTTTCGATAAATCCCATTGGCAACATCCTCATCGATGGTTGATGTTATTTCTACATCAATATCAGCTGCCGTTGCCTGTTTTACATATTCATCCAATTTATTCCTTGCCTGGGCAATGTTGAGCTCTGCTTCCTCATCATTTGGCACAACCGAGAGTATGGAAACGGGGTTGGCTGAAGTTTTATCTTTGATCAAAATTGCAAATTCCATCAACTTATCAAAATTCTCAATATTGGCAAGCGGAAGCAAAATGCTTTCCTTTTTATAGCTTTCAGATCTTTTGATCTCCTCCGGATCGGTTTCCCTGGATTCAGAAACCATCATTTTCGCTGCATTTTCAGTGGCTAAAGTTGCCACTATTGAGGTAATGAGAATAAGAATGATGGTTCCGTTTAAAATGTTGATATCTATTATTTCTGCTTTGTAACCTACAATTATAACTGCCAGGGTCGCGGCTGCGTGACCAGAACTGAGTCCGAAGATCATTTTGCGTTGGGAGGAGGAATATTTGAACACCAACTGCGTAAAAAATGCAGCGAGCCATTTCCCGCTAATCGCCACAACAGCCAAGGTTATGGCAACAACTATTGCCATATAACCACTTAAAATAACGCTGATATCTACCAGCATTCCTACGCTGATAAGGAAAAAAGGAATGAAAAGGGAATTTCCCATAAATTCGATCCTGTTCATCAATGCAGATGAATGAGGGATTAAACGGTTTAAGGCGAGTCCAGCAAGGAAAGCTCCAATAATATCTTCCACTCCGGCCAATTCAGCTAAAAAAGCGGCAAAAAACATCACGGTAAGCACAAAAATATAATGCGAATGTTTTTCTTTTTCCATTTTGGTAAAGAACCATTTTGCAATTCTGGGGACTACCAAAAACATGATAGCTATAAAAACAGTTAACGAAATAACCAGTTTTATCCAGAAAAAGGCGGTAAGCCCACCTTCCTGTGCATTCCCCAGGATAACGGCCAATATTATCAATACGGCAGTATCTGTAAGGATGGTACCGCCAACAGTGATGGCTACGGCTTCATTTTTGGAAACTCCCATTTTGCTCACAATAGGATATGCAATTAAAGTATGGGTTGCAAACATACTGGCTGTAAGGAAACTCGCGTTGAAATCGTATCCAAGAAGGTAAAAACAAACTGGAAAACCTATGCCCAAAGGAAGTGCGAAGGTGAAAAGCCCGAATAATAAACTTTTGTTCCTATTCACTTTGAACTGGTTCATATCCAGATCTAAACCAGCTATGAACATGATATACAACAATCCAATTTTTGAGAATAGGGCGATTGCCGCATTTTGCTCCAGAAGTTCAAATCCGAAAGGGCCAATTACTATCCCGGAAATAATCAACACAATAATTCCGGGAATATTAAGACGCCTGAAAAGTATGGGGGAAACAAGTATTATGAGCAGGATAAGCGAGAAAACCAATACAGGGTTGCTCAGTGGAAGCTGAAATTCATGGGAAAGCATCTCGAGAAAATCATTCATATCAAATAAGAAGAGCTAAGACCGTACTTAATGATACAAACATACTGAGGAAATAGGATTCTCCTTCTATTATGAAATAATTTTTAATATTATATTACAATATGACTGCTTTTTTGTTAAATAAATTTTAAAATTGACTTTATATTCCGGGAATGCGGGAATGAATGAGATTGAAATCTGGTGAATTTAACTTTTATACTCAGTCACTTCTGATTTGTGTCGATCTTTTATTAAAATTTCAATGTATTAACCAGATCAAAGACTATTAAGCTGATACATAAATTGTTACATAATTTTATGTGTCAATATATTGCAATCACCTTAATGAGATGTTTTTTCCCGCTCCCTAAAGCCGTCGGGATCGCAGAAAATAATCATGTTTATTTTGCACTCTTCACCTTTTCACTCTCAAATCTCATATCTCAATACTAAAATCTCTATACTAATCTTCAACCTCCTCGACCAAATCCTTGTGATCCTGTTTATTATCTTCTTTTTGTATTTTTTTACCTAAATAAACAAAATGATAACCTTCTTCAATCTCAACATCTGCACTTTGAGAAGGGATGATTATTAAATCTCCGGTGGAGGTCTTTACAAAAAGCGGAATTATATCGGGGTCGGTTTTTGAAATTTCCACTAGTCCATCATAATGTTCACGGCTATTCAAGGGTTCCTCATGAATAGATGGATATCTTCTGGCAACATCAGAAAGCTTGATGAAATCATCGGTTGGAGAAAAAAGGCCTTCGGGAGGATTTTTCTCCGGATCGTTCATTTCATCAGAAGAAATTACCCGATAAGTCCCTTTTTCTCCAAATTGTTTTTGGAATTTATTGATGGCAGTTCGGTTGATATCGCTGTTTCCGGTAATGGCCATTAAATAGCCTACATCGTTTAATTCGACATTATCCATAAGATCATCAGAGTAAACACTTCCTACAATTGCCTCCAACCCCATAGCCCTTGACTTTTTAATATTGTCGGCATTATTATCCACCAATACCACATGTCTTTCATTGTCCTGAAGGTATTTCGCTATTAATCGTGAGATCGTGGAAGCTCCAATAATTAGGATGCCTTCAGAATTTTTGATGAAAACCCCTACAAGTTGGGCAAAAAGCCGGGCAGTTGCAGCATTTAATAATACTGAAAATAACACGATCATAAAAACCAGCGGAGTTATATATTCGGCTCCTTCCACCCCTTCCTGAACGAGTTTTAATCCGAATAGGGAAGCGATTCCAGCCGCCACGATTCCCCGGGGGCCAACCCAGCTTATAAACGCGATTTCATTTATTTTAAGATCAGAGCCCAAAGAACTTAAAACTACTCCCAAAGGTCTTATCAACAAAACCACAATGCCAAACAGAAGAAGTGCTTTCCAGTTATAGATCAATAAAAGTTCTTCAATTTCTATATTTGCCGCAAGCAGGATAAACAAAATTGAAACTAAAAGAACACTTAAGGATTCTTTGAAATACAAAAGTTCCTTGATATTGGGCAAATTTTTATTTCCCATAACCATTCCCATGATCACCACGGCTAACAGTCCGCTCTCGTGTGCAAAAATATCGGCCAGGACAAAAACCCCCAACACCGCTGCAAGAGTAAAAACATTGAGCAAATAATGGGGAATAATATTTCTTTTTATAAGAAAAGCAAGCGCATTGGCAAAAGCAAATCCGAAGAGAGATCCGGATACAAGGATTTTTGCGAATTCAAGCAGCGCGGTTTGCGTAAAATCCTGGCCGCCTTCTACCCTTATAAATTCAAAGACCAACACCGCGATAAGCGCGCCTATTGGGTCTATTAAAATTCCTTCCCATTTGAGAATGGAGGAAATATCCTTTTTGAGCGGGATATTCCGCAAAATCGGGGAAATCACTGTAGGTCCGGTTACAATGATCAAGGATGAAAACAGGAATGAAATTTGCCAGGAAAATCCGTAAATAAAATGTGCGGCAAAACCAGCACCAAAAAAGGTTACCGCCGCTCCAACACTTATTAATTTAACGATTACATGCCCTATAACTCCCACTTCACTTTTTCTAAGGGTAAGGCCGCCTTCAAATAAGATTATCGCGATTGACAGGGAAACAAAATAGTATAAACTTTCTCCGGGAAATAATCCATGCTGCCCATTCCAGATAGGTTCAATCCATTTTGCACCATCTTCTGATATCAGGGTGGAGAACGGGCCAAATAAAAGCCCTATTAATATGAGCGGTAAAATTGCCGGAGTT
The DNA here is from genome assembly GCA_016649785.1 of Flavobacteriaceae bacterium. Taxonomy (GTDB): domain Bacteria; phylum Bacteroidota; class Bacteroidia; order Flavobacteriales; family Flavobacteriaceae; genus Gillisia. The sequence goes on along the minus strand of JAENXB010000020.1, from coordinate 4,401 downwards.
TTTAATTTCCAGGCCACCCATTGAGCCAATATTCCTAATATGATTAATCCTGCGAGTTCTAACATTCAATTTATTTTGATTGGCCCAATGGCTTTAAGATAAGTCTTTTTAAAATTTGTAAATTATCCTTTTTACAAAATTTCCGAAATAATAAATTAACCAAACCTATCCTTTGGTGAATTGCAATTTCAAAAATCGTTTTTTAATTACAATTTCAAAATTTTTTAACAAATTTACTCAAATTAGTAAACTTTACAATTATAGCATTTTTAGATTCAATTATTTAACTAAACCATTCTAAAATGTGCTTAAAACCTGAAGTACTTCGAATAAAAAATAATTTACGCTACCCAAAACAGAATAGTTTATTTGAAATTTAGTTGTTTGTATTGAGGAAACCTTACTTTATGCATTATTATAGGTACTCAAAATTTTATAAACTGATTAGTTACCCGATTTTCAAAATATTTGTTAAAAATACCCAAATAAAATCGATTGAAATTAAACATGTTTTAAGGTTTTAGTACTTTGCAGTTCAAATTAATTATTATGAAATGAGCATAACGGAAACTCGGTGCAAACACCAATGAAGATATGCGAATTACCCCCGATAGAATATCGGGGACCAATAAAAAAACAATAAATATCTATATATGAAACTATATCCAATAGAATCCGGAAATTTTAAACTGGACGGAGGCGCTATGTTCGGCGTGGTTCCAAAAACTCTCTGGACCCGAACCAATCCTGCCGATGAGAACAACCTGATAGACATGGCGGCACGCTGCTTGTTGATAGAAGACGGGGACCGGCTAATTTTAATAGACACCGGAATGGGGGAGAAGCAAAGCGAAAAATTCTTCGGTTATTACTATAGATGGGGAGAACATTCCATAGATAGATCATTAAAAAAACACGGATTTCACCGGGATGACATTACCGATGTGTTTATGACCCACCTTCATTTTGACCATTGCGGGGGTTCCATTCAGTGGAATAAAGACCGTACCGGATATGAACCTGCCTTTAAAAACGCCCGTTTTTGGAGCAATAAAGAACACTGGCAATGGGCTACCCAACCCAATCCACGTGAAAAAGCTTCATTTTTAAAAGAAAATATTATTCCCATGGAGCAAAGCGGAAAGCTCCATTTTCTGGAAAGAGATGGCTCTGAAAGATTTATTTCAAATGATTATTTAGGTTTTGGTGTGCTCTTTGTAGATGGACATACCGATAAACAAATGATCCCACATATCGTTTACAAAGGAAAAACAATAGTTTTTGTCTCAGATTTGCTTCCTACCGCCGGACATGTTCCCTTGCCTTATGTAATGGGATATGACACCCGGCCTTTATTGACCATGGGCGAAAAGGAAGTCTTTATGAATAAAGCGGCAGATGAAGAATACTATTTGTTTTTGGAACACGATGCCCATAACGAGATCATAACCGTAAAACATACTGAAAAAGGGGTGCGCCTTGATGAAACCTTTACCTTTAACCAACTTTTTAATTAAAATATAAATGAAAATACCAGTTTTAAAGCCATTATTAATTGCGGGACTCTCCTTAACTATGCTGGGCTGCGGCAGCAGTTCGCCTGTCCTGGTTTCTACTCCCATTGAAAATATAGATGAAATCCCTTTAAAAGTCACTCCCCTTACCGAAACTCAATTGCACAGTTGGGGCGCTTCCGATTTAATGACGGATACAATTCCGGGAATGAGCGTAAGAAAGGCTTATGCTGAAATAATTAAAAATAACACCGGTAAAACGGTAATTGTCGCGGTAATAGACAGCGGAGTAGATATCACTCATGAAGACCTGGATGGCGTAATCTGGAAGAATCCCGGCGAAATACACAATAACGGAAAAGATGATGATAATAATGGGTTTATAGACGATGTACATGGTTGGAATTTTCTGGGTGATGCCGTGAAGGAGAATATGGAGTACACGCGTATTTATAAGAAATTAAAGCCAAAATTTGAAGGCAAACCGGCCAGTTCCATAAGCACTGCAGACAGGGACGATTATGCTCTCTACCAACGTGCCAAAGCCGAATACGACAAGGAATACAATGAAGCAATTCAAAATAAAAATCAATACACTCAAATAAAACAGCAACTGGTTATCGCGCATGCCGCTGTTTCTTCAAAACTTGGAAAAGAAGATTATACCAAAGAGGAATTGGCTGCAATGCCCGCAGACACAGACCAAATGAAGCAATATAAGGGAATGTTGATGCAAATCCAGAACAATGTGAATGAAAATATTCCTGAAGCATTAAAAGAACTGGATGAAGCCATCACTTATTTTTCAGAAAGGTTAGACTCACATTTCAACCTGCAACTGGACGGAAGAGCCGTTGTTGGCGATGATCCTTATGATATTACCGATACCAAATATGGGAACAATAATGTCACCGGCCCAACCAAAGATAAGAAAGACATAAAGCACGGCACCCATGTTGCCGGTATTATTGCTGCAGAGCGAACTAATAACAAAGGTATTGAAGGGGTAGCAAATAATGTGAAGATCATGGTGCTGCGCGCAGTACCGGACGGAGACGAATATGATAAGGATATAGCTCTCTCCATAAGATATGCCGTAGATAATGGAGCCTCTGTTATCAACACCAGTTTTGGAAAATACTTTTCAACAAATCCTGAATGGGTAATTGACGCCATTAAATATGCCGATAAAAACGATGTGTTAATTGTCAATGCGGCAGGAAATGAAGGAATAGACATGGACAATATTAATATTTATCCAAACGATCAGTTTCCTGACACACCAACAGAAATAGTCGATAATTTTCTCACAGTGGGAGCTGTAACCTACAATTACGGATCGGGACTGGTAGCAGGATTTTCCAATTACGGAAAAAAGACAGTAGATGTATTTGCACCCGGAACAAAAATTTGGTCCTCTACGCCCAATAACACATACGAATATTTGCAGGGAACTTCAATGGCAGCCCCGGCAGTTACAGGCGTAGCGGCAATTATCAGGTCCTATTATCCAAAACTGTCCGCTGCACAGGTAAAAGAAATAATAATGAATAGCGGGTTGCCAAGCAGCGCTACGGTTCAGGTTGGGGAAATAAAAAGCAATAAGAAATTTTCAGAACTATCCACTTCCGGAAAAATGGTCAACCTATACAACGCATTAATTTTAGCCGACAAAGTTTCAAAACAATAAATTATGAAGAGCATATTTTTAACGCTTACAATTTTAACAAGTATCTGGGCAACTGCTCAAAACAACACCTCTTACTGGCAACAAAAGGTCAATTATAAGATGGATGTAGATATGGATGTGAAAAATTATCAATACACGGGTATTCAGGAATTGGTGTACACAAATAACTCCCCGGACACTCTTAACAGGGTTTTTTACCATCTTTATTTTAATGCTTTTCAACCCGGAAGTGAAATGGATGTGAGGTCTTTGACCATTCCCGATCCGGATCCAAGGGTAGGAGACAGGATCTCAAAATTATCGCCGGAAGAACAAGGTTCTTTAAAGGTGAATTCCCTTACCCAAAATGGCGTAAAATTAAATTTTAAAGAAGTAGGTACCATTCTGGAAGTTGAACTTGGCAAACCTATCTTACCGGGGGAAAAAACAACTTTTAAAATGGATTTTAAGGGACAGGTTCCTGTACAAATAAGACGTTCCGGAAGGAATAATGAAGAAGGAGTTGCGCTTTCCATGACCCAGTGGTATCCTAAAATGGCAGAATACGATTTTGAAGGATGGCATGCTGATCCGTATATAGGCCGGGAATTTCATGGAGTTTGGGGAGATTTTGATGTAAAAATAAACATCGATAAAAATTTTGTGATCGGAGGGACCGGCTATTTGCAAAATCCGCAGGAAATAGGTTATGGATTTGAAAAAGAAGGAACAAAGGTCAATAGAAAAAAAGGAGATAAATTAACCTGGCACTTCCTGGCGCCGCAAGTACATGATTTTGCCTGGGTTGCCGACCCCGATTTTATCCATGATAAGATCACCGCGGCAGATGGTACAGACCTTCATTTTTTCTATAAAAACGATCCGGAAATAATAGAAAACTGGAAGAAATTTCAGCCAAAAGTCGAAGAATTGTTGTTGTACTTCAATGAACACATTGGCCCTTATCCATGGGAGCAATATTCGGTTATCCAGGGAGGTGACGGCGGAATGGAATACGCCATGGCTACTTTGATCACCGGAAAACGCTCTTTCGGAAGTCTGCTAGGGGTGACCTCGCATGAAATGGCCCACGCCTGGTTTCAGCATTTATTGGCTACCAATGAAAGCAAACACGAATGGATGGACGAAGGTTTTACTTCCTATATTTCTACCCTTGCGGAAAATGAAGTTATGGGTAAGAAGGAAGATAAGCCTTTT
>JAENXB010000401.1 GCA_016649785.1 Flavobacteriaceae bacterium | reverse complement strand
TATTTATGGAAATGGTTTTAAAGGAACCCTACAAGCTACTTTTAAAACACCAAAAGTGAGTATCTCAGCTTTAGCAGAATTTGGAAATACCAATTACCAATATACATCAACATATAGATATTGGCGTGTGGAAGCAGCTGCCATTTTTAAACCGGGATTGCCATTTTTATCTGGCATTGCATTTTACGGATTTGGCGGTGGTGCCTCCTACAATATGTTAGGTTCTTTAGTGCCAAATGCTACCTTAGGAAAAGATGCTTATACTTTTACACCACAAAAAGGAACTTTCGGTTTCAAAGTACAGGCTACCATTGGAACCACACCAAAAGTTGAAACCTTTAATGCCGATGTTGGTCTAAACGGACAATTCTCATCGAGTAACGGATTAATAAATATCGGTTTTACAGGCGATTTTTATGTCGGTGCCGACTTACTCCCTCAAGCGGATAGAGATAAAGCCCAAATTAAAGGAAGTGTGGTGGCAGACTATAATTTTCCTGACAAGCACTTTTTTATGCACGCGGCTGTTGATGTAGACGCACCGCCAATTAAAACGCCAAGTGCATCTGAATTAACCTTAGATTCAAACGGCAAAACAAATAAATGGTTTTTTAAATTTGGAGAACCTACACATACAAATACGGTAGAAATTTTTGGTATAAATCTATACGAATATCTGATGTTTGGCAATGATATTCAAGCACCTGCAAATGGTTTTACCGATGGGTTTAGAAACGAATATTACAAAGTTGTGGAGGATTACCCAGGCATTCCTTCAACGCCAGGTGTTGATGATAATTCTGCCACCGGAAGAGGTATTGCTTTAGGCGTTGGAATAAAAATCGATAAAAGTTTTAATGCAAATATTATAGGGAACTATTATTTGGATCTTGTGATGGTTGCTGGCGCGGAAGTCAATTTAAGTATGATGGAATACGTTGGACAAAATTGTGCCGATCCTTCCCAACGAATTGGTTTAAATGGTTGGCGAGCAAGAGGAAATATCGGTTTTTATGTTGACGCCGTTGCAAAAGTTGTTAATGGAGAAGACACTTGGAATTTAGCCAACGTTAAAGTCGGCGGCTGGTTAGATGCCAAGTTCCCCAGACCGACTTATGTGGCTGGAGCCGTTCAGGGAAATGTAAAAATTGGACATTGGACTGCAAGGGCACATACCTTTGCCCCGTGGGAT